>NZ_JAWDID010000060.1:0-32172 GCF_032464875.1 Allobosea rubneri | reverse complement strand
GTTGCTGGAGCCCATCGGCAACATCCCACCGGCCGAAGCCGAAGAACGCTACTACGCTATGCTGGATGAGCCAGCCATCGCGGCGTGACTCAAACGAAACGGCCTCCGGCGAAGCCGGGGCGGTTCACAAGCCATTCTGCGCCCCCTCTCCCTTGATAGCACGCCGGTACTAGCAACACCGGTGGCGACCCGTCTGGATGAGCAGGTCCAGGTGACCTGCGCACGATACGAAGAAATTCGTGAGTTCCGAGACGGCTGGCAGCTTGGCTACCGTGAACTTTCGAGCGAGCTCTGCCTTTTTCCGGTCTCTCTCGCGAGCATTCAACTGGTCCCAAGAGGTCAGGAACTCCGTGTCGATCTCGATCCGGTCCAAATCTCCCAACTCAGAACCGTCGAAGCATCTATGGGCAAAGACGTACTGTCTTGGGTGCTTCAAGAAGCCAGCCCACCTTCGGATCACCCGATCTGCATCGGTTTCCTGATAGCCTGCTGCGTGCCCTACGGCGTCTCGGATATTCTCCCGCAGCATATCCAACGAGGTGATCAACACTTCTGAGAGCTCCCTACAGGCCACCTCCGACCTTGGCAGGCTCAAGAGCCTCTGCACCGACGAAATGACGGCAGCGATATTGCACGCCTCGGGGATATGAAGCTGGTGGAGCACAGCGGCCAGATCGTCGGATTCCTTGAAGTCGCCCTCTACCATTTCGACGTCGTACAGTCGGCATGACCTGGGATCGCCATCGGCGTCGAGTAAGGCGGTGTCGAATTCCGCCTTCAGCTCCCGGAACTGGCTGCGCGAATAGCCCATAGGCAAGCCCCGATGGTTGATAACAAGACGTCGAGCACACTTGACGCGGAGTCGGCAATTATAAATATTCGGATAAATTCATAAACGCCGCCGTATCACCTCTCTTCTATCTCCTATAGGGGGCCCGCCTAGATGGTCGGATCGAACCGCGTCCAGCGTCTGAAGCGGAAGGCCAGCGTCGTCGCCAGCGAGCGAGCGGTCGTCGTCAACAAGGCGGTCGGATATGTCCGCGTCTCCTCGACGGAGCAGGCCGAACACGGCTTCGGCCTCGCGACCCAGGAAGCGGCGATCCGAGCCTTCGCCACCAGTCAGGGATACGAGCTCGTCGAGGTCGTGACGGATGCCGGCGTGTCGGGAGCGACGCGGCCGAGCGAGCGCGACGGATTCCGGCGCATCGTCGACCTGGCAGAGGAGGGCGCATTCTCGGTGCTGCTCGTCTGGAAGTTCGATCGCCTCGCCCGTCAGATTGTCTATGCGGTCACGGCCGCCAATGACCTGCAGGAGCGCCACGGCATACAGCTCCGGAGCGTGACCGAGCCGATCGACACGGCGACCGCCATGGGGCGCACCGTCTTCGCCATCCTCGCCGGCATGGCGGAGCAGGAGCGGCAGGTGATCACCGAGCGGACGTTCCTCGGCCGGCGGGAGAAAGCGACGAGGGGAGGATATGCATGCGGCGCCGTCCCGCTGGGATATGTGGCCGACCGAGAGGGCGGACTTGCCACGGACAAGGAGAACGCCGGCACGGTGCGGCGGGTCTTCGCCATGCGGAAGGATGGCGCAACCCTCCAGGCCATTGCTTCCGCACTCAATGCCGACGAGATCCCCACGGCCCGAGGCGGTAAATGGTGGCCGTCGACGGTGCGCTACATACTCGACAACCCGAAGTATCGTGGGGAAAGCGAATACCTCTTCCGCTGGAACGGCGACGAGCGTCACGTCGTCCGAAGCGGCACACACGCTGCAATCGTCAGCTAATCAGGCTTAGCCAACTTCCAGAGCACCCTCGCCATTTCGGCGTCCGCTTGCGTAGGAAACACCACCTTGATTTCGACCGGCGAGCCCCGCCCTTCGGAGGGTGGCTCGACGGGAGACATCCCGTAATGCGTTAAGGTGGCCATCACGGTCTCCGCCAGATCTACGAGGGATTCGTCTTCGGCTCCTTCGACCGGCAACCAAACCTCAGTGCCCGTCACTCCGGCTCCTTCATCTTGTCCAGCACAGCCTCCATGTCTCGATGCTCGGGGCTTCCCACTGTCACGACCCACCGGGAGGAAGGGACGTGCCAATTAAACTTCTGCTTTCTGAGTGCCGCTCGAAAGGCCTTTGGCTCGCGTCCCGTGCTTAGCGCCATGCATATCGCATCCGTCTTCTCGGACATCCGCTCCCCCGTTTATCATGCTATCTACGGAGCTTGATATCGAGTTATCAAGCCTTCTTGCCAAATCTGCTGGTCACAGGCTCCGGCGCAGGACGGGGTAATATTCGTCGCTAGTAACCTCCCATGACAAGCGTGCCGCCGCCTTCACGCCAAGTCGGCGACCCCATCCTTCTCGGGGAGTCGAAACGGCGGCCGGGCCGACTCGTTCCGCGCTCGGTCCCTGTGAGGCATCTGCCTGACAGGACGTTTGATATGGATGTCTCCCTTCCTCGACCGCCCAGATCAATTGCTCGGAAAGCTGACGGGAAAGCCCGCTTCCCTCGCTCCTTTAATCAGGATCGCACGGTCACGGGCGTTAAAGTTGCGGGTCGACAGCTCGCGACTGAAATCGTCGAAAAACCGCGGCCTCATCGCCATGAACGCTGCGACGCTCACCTTAGCATCCCGTTCGAGGCCCGAGCGAGCAAAGATGAGGGCGGCGACGAAGTGGTAGATTGAGAATTGCTTCAGGTCGGCTCGCCTGATCCACTCGACAGCGCGACTATTGTCGTCTTGCATGTAGTAAGCGAGCGCAACCATTCCGACATAATAACCGGACCGAACCGCACTTCTCGCGATGGCCTCCTCCATCATGACTGCACCTCGCCGCCAGTCTCCTGTCTGGGCAAGCCGTGATCCGAACTCCGCAAGCACTTCCGTGTCGTTGGGGTTGAGAGCGAGGGCCGTTTCGCCAACGCGCAACGCTGCGTCTGGCTCCTGGTTGAAGAACAGCACGGTCATGAGAGATTGGAGCCCGCGAGCGTTCGCAGGATCGAGGAGAACGGCCCGTTCGGCGGCCTCGCGTGCTCGTAGCCCTGCGGCCGGTGCGGGTTCGCGCCGGTTCAGTCCAAAGCGGTCCTCGTCAAGATAGAGATAGGCCAGCATCGCCCATCCCGTCGAATAGTCGGGGTGCTGCTCCGTTGTCCGTTCAAGACACGTTCGCGTGGAGGCATGCTCAACCGGGCTGAGAACCTTCCGGTATTGATAGAAGCGCAGCACACATTGATAGGCATCGGCGCTGCCCGGAACATCGGCCGCGGTGCCTTGGGAGCCAAAAATCGCCCCGTACGGTTGCGCCACTGCTATCGCAACCTTGGTGGCGATATCCGCTTCGATGTCAAAGATTCGCGCGTTGGACAGGTCCCGCTCATAAATTTGGCTCCAGACAATCCGGGAGCTTTCGACATCGACCAGCCTTGCGGTTACGCGCAACTGCTCTCCGCCGCGCACGCTGCCCTCCAACCGGTACTGAGGCGTCGGCAGAGGACCTCCATTGGTGGAGGGCGGCGACACCACCTCCGCGCGGACGATCCTCAGCTCCCGAAAGCGAGCCAACTGAGCGAGCAGTTCTTCAAATACCCCGGCTGCGAAAAGCCCTGTCGCCGGCCCTGCCAAGTTGGAGAACGGTGCGACAGCAAGCGTTATCTCCGGAGCGGTCGCCCGCCGCTTTGGTCTTTGCTCCTCGAGCTTCCTCGGCCAGGTCGCAGCAGTCAGAACAGAAACGGCAAAAGCGGTGAACAGCAAGGCGGACAACCAACGTCGCCGTGGAATGCCCGGGTGCGCAGCGGGTAGCTCTTGGCCAGGCGGGTCTTTAACAACCGGTTCTTCCGCGACCCTCGCGCCTTCGCGCTGCGTAAAGGTCGGGGTGTAAGCGCCCTTCGGAATGTCGATGATGACCGGGTCGACGCTGCCCGACAGCAGATAATAGCGTTCCAGCGCCCGGCGCAGCCGTCCGGCTTCAATGCGCACAACCGGATCGTTCATCGCATCAAAATCGAGGCCGCGGCCGAAGACATCGGTCGCAATGGCGATAGCCTTCAATCGATCGCCGCGGCCTGCCAAGGTCTCCTCAACCACGTAGGTCAGAAAGCCTTGCACCCGCTGGGGCACCAGAAAGTCGCGACTTGCAAGGATTCGCGCTAATTGGTCCCGAACTGTCTGAGGTTCAGGCGGTGCATTCAGAAGGACACTGCTCGGCTGCATGTATAGCCCTGTCCCACAATCACTTGATGGTAGCCACAAACATCCTTTTGACGCAACGGGACGCACGCCGCTCGCGGCCAGCTTGTCACGTCTACGAACCCCATTGGCTACGAGTGCTCGAGACGGCTTAAGTGCCTAATTGCGCATCAGCCAATATCGATCGCTCAGTCTTCCCCTAAGGCCAATTGACCGAAAGACGCTGGCTGTCAGCGTCGTCCGATGGTCAGCTCGGACAAGCCCAATAGAGCGACACTGTGCGAACACGGGCGGCAGCGCCTCATGCTTCGCATGCCAGAACACAGCCGCGCCCTCGCCGCCGCGACAGGGGAGAGTTTTCTCGATTTGTGCGAGGATTATGAGCTGGCATGGGCCGGCGTTGAACACTGGTCCCATAAGGCTTCGGCGGGCCATGAGATCCGGGAATATTTCGTCCTGATCGAAGCCCTAGAGCTCGAGGTCGTCGCGCTGATTTCGAAGCGCTGATGCGAGTTCCGGCCGGACCGAAGCTAAAAGCCGGAATGTCAGCCGGCCATCGTTGTGCCCGAGATGATGCAGCTCCTTTCGCCCCCGACCATTAAGAAAAGACGTTGCGGTGCCCATCAGATCGGAGTTCATTTCACGCGCAGTTGTCTCCATGCCTCTTTTGGAAATAACCGCTGCGGCTCGCATTGAAGCCGCCTGGCGGAGACAGGCTAATGATCACGGGAGAAGGGACATTGATCCTGCGCGACGGGCGCCGGATACCGCTCGCCTATTCTTTCGCCCCCGTCTACGACGACCTCAGGGTTGGCCATCTGACCTGCGACACAAGCACCGTCGACCCTGCCGCATTCTTCGGTCGCCTGACAGTGGAATGTGACGACGGGACTACGGTGCTGATCGCGGTGATGCACCATGGCGACCGCTACATCGCCGTCACGGGGCGCGTGTTGCCCACCGAGCAGTCAGAATCGGAGCCGATCGTGCGGGCGGCGGCTATGGCTTAGATTCACCGTCCAATGGTGCCTTCATATCGCCGGCTGTCTCGCCTCGAAACGTCAACGAGGCCTGATAGATGACCGTCCCCGAGGCGTCCTCCACGGCAATGCGGTACTCGGCGCGAGCGCCTGCCGGCAAATCTGCAACCAGCTCGGCAAGGGCTCGGTGAGCGTCCTTCACGGCCACGGCGTCGCTCGGATGATCAATGGCGTCAGTCAGGTCGCTATGACGCCCGTCGTTCACGACAAACCGATACAGCGGCATAGGCACCTCCACGAACCCCGAGGGAAATCCAGATCCCGCTTGCCCGCGAGGCGACTTTGAAAGAGGTCTCTAGCGGCGGTCATGCAACTTCGCTGCCAGTTCCGCATTGGAATCGGAGGGAGGGTCGATAATGGACTTCGACGTTTCCATGACGTCGCCCGGCCATTGGGTACTCACCGACCTCTTGGGACGGCCTGCAGGACATATCGAGCAACTCCGTTCCGGCTTGTTCCGTTTGACCCCTTTAGGACGATCAGCCAGTGCGCTTCACGAAGTCGCCTCCCATACCTTCGAGAGCCTCGATAATGTGCTCCGCGCGGTCGAAATCGTCAGCCGCGGGTCGTGCCGCCTGAGCCCTTAGGCGCGAGGTCAGTTACCGAGCGGTGCCTGATGGTGCGAAGCAACTCGCTCCGCCGCAGCATAAGCGGTCAGAGCGGGCTTAAACGACGACGCCCCACCTGATTAGGGCGAGGCGTCGTGCTCTCAAAGCAAGTAAGGTTCAGCGGATTCAGCTCTGTCCGCCTTTGCGGCCCGCTTCGGAAGCTCGCTCCCGGTCGTTGGCGAAATTGCCCTCACCGCCCCGCTGACTATCTCGGCCTTCCTGACCGTCGCCGCCTTGCTGGCTTCGGCCCTGCTGGCCGGCCTGCTGTTGGCCGCCGGTGCTGTTCTCGCCTCCCTTACGCCCCGCTTCCGAGGCCAGTTCGCGATCCTGCGAGAAGCTGCGCTTTTCATCGGGAACGCTCTGCCCGCCCTTCGAGGCGATGTCGCGCTGCTTATCGGAATCCATGGAGCCGAAACCACGCTGATCATTGTTAGCCATGACAGTCTCCTTCCCGCAGACGATAGGTCCGCTGGTGATCGAAGTTTGCTCTGGTGAAAGCCGAAGCCGTTGCCGGTCCAGCTAAGGGCCAAACAGGCAATTCAGGGCGTGGTTCCTAAGAATTTTTCTTTATTTTCATTGACCTAAGGACACCCCTCCGGGGGAAAGTTCTAGGCCAACGCGCACTCCTCGGAACATGCGAAGGCGCTCGTCGTTGCCCTCCTCGATCAGGAAATTGAAGGAGCTTGTCATGGCGAGCCGCGAAGAACGTCTCATGGAATGGCTGCGCGATGCGCACGCCATGGAACAGCAGGCCGTTACGATGCTGTCCTCACTTGCCGGGCGCATCGAAAACTATCCGGAGCTCAAACAGAAGATCGAGGAGCATCTCGCGGAGACTGAGCGCCAAGCGAGTATGATCGAGAGCTGCATCACGCGGCGCGGCGGCGACACTTCAACCTTGAAGGACCTTGCCGCGAAGTTCGTTGCTATGGGCCAAGGCATCAGCGGCGCTTTTGTCGGCGATGAAATTATCAAAGGCTCGATGGCCGGCTACACTTTCGAGCACATGGAAATCGCAGCCTATCGTGTCCTCGTTGCAGCCGCAGACGCAATCGGAGATGCAGAAACCAGCGCGGTTTGCGCGCGCATCCTCGCTGAAGAAGTAAAGATGGCGGCCTGGCTGGACGAGAACCTTCCAGGCGTAACCGCGAAATATCTAGCTCGCGAGGAAACTTCTGGCGTCGAGGCAAAACACTAACCCCGATATTGGAGGGGAGCTCCTTCGCAATGGACAACTCAAACGCGATTATCATGTTTTTGCTGGGGGCAATTCTCATCGGTGGAATTTTCGCTTTCCGTGCTCACCGCCGCTCGGTGACACAGTCGGAGGATGATCCGCCCACGAACGTCCCCTGACTGAGGCCTGCCGAGACATAGGTCGCAAGATCAAACTCGCTCTACGATGGTGCGAGACATCCTGGTCCAGTCGGCTTTGACGCGAGCAGCGCCGGCTGCAAACGACGACCCTGCGGGCAGGCCCAGGAACTGAGCCACAGCCTCGGGCATAACGCCGTCATCTTTCTGAAGGGCGGCACACAGCCGGTTGAGCGCCACAACCAGCATGCCCGGAGAGGCGGCCTCTACCGCCTCCTGTCCAGCAACCAGCGCACCAAAGGCTTGGCGCATCATGGCCTGATCCTCGCCTACAAGCGCGTCGGTGATGTCCCGCAGCTTCATGCGTCAGCCGCCTCCAACGGCTCGTCGTCATTCCCGTCCTCGTCATCATCCTGGAAGGCGAGGGGCGTCCAATGAAAGCCACGGCCGTGCGTCTCGGTGGCAGTACAGGTTTCGCCGTCGTTGTCGGGCTCAGTCTCATCCGGCGCGATAGGGGAGGGAATTCCTGCGAAGTAGGGCTCCAGGTCGCAATCGCCATCGAGCATGTCCATGGTCTCGATGAGGTCTGAAACTATCGCCTCGAGGCGACGCCGGGCGGAGGCCATCGTCTCAGCCTTTTGGCAAAGACGCGTCGCGACGAGGTCCAGGATCTCGCGCACGTCCCCTTGCTCCGCGGGTGAGAGCGGATCGAGGAACAGGCCTTCCAACTCGCATTGAAGAGAGGGCACAGGCTGACGAGCCGAAGGATAGGGTGTCAGGAAGGGGCGAAGATCGACCACGCTCATGACCGACGCTCCATTGGGATGACGCGCCTGCCAATGACGAGTTCGCCATCGACGTAGACCACCGGCAGGTGGCCATAGAAGCTGAAGGTCGGGAGGGTTACGGGTCTGACGGAGTAGGAGCGGATGAGCTTGCCCCTCCGTTGAGATCGGTTGATCCGGATCGGCATCGAGATCCCTTTGCTATGTTGACGTTTCGCTGTCGAGCTAACTTGATAACAAGACGTTCAGACTGCTTCGGAGGAAGGGGCGGCGAGCTAGGCGTCGGGCTGGCCCAAAGCTTCATCCTCCAGGATCGCGCGCACGAGGTCAGACAGTTCGTCTGCGGCCTTCAGTGCGTCCTCCACGTCGAGGTCTTTACGCTGCAGCTTGTTGGCGAGCGCCAGCAGCCGTTCGCGGTCCTCGGGGTAGGTGCTGAACGGCTTGGACGCTGGCTCGCCCCTGAGGATCCTGTCGACCTCTGCCAAGGCCCGATCGATCATGTCGATCTGGCGTGGGTACCGCGTGTCGTCTGGAATCGAGCTACCCCACATCACAGAACGGAAGCCGCGAACGGCCTGGGCGATCGACGAAACAGCGGTCGAGAGATGCCATGAAGGAGCACTCCTCTAAGAAGGGAGGGGTCAGGAGGCAGAGCGGGCCAAGCGGAGGATGTTGGCGGCAAGCTGCTCGCCCCATACAGGCAAGGTCTGAAGCGAGACGAGAGACGGCGCGCTCCGCTGAAGCGGCGGGACAGCGCTCAGTAACTCCAGGGCTTCCGCCTGAACGATGACGCCGGCCATCGTGAGCGGCTGGCGTTCCATGATTGCGGCGACGTGCCGGAGGAGGTCCTCGCGGGCGGCGCCTTCCTTGTCTTGCGCGGGTCGGATGCCAGAGGCCTCCCACACCCGGTAGCGCTCGGCGCAGTACAGCTCAGAGAGTGAGGCGAGCGCGTCGACCTTCGCGGCTGCCTTCTCCATGAGAACAGCATCTTTGGCGATGGTGAGAGGGCTGGTCCCCTTGCGGAACTGGCGAGGCTCGCGCATTGCGGCCGCCCGGCGCCGAAGCGTCTCGGGCACATCGTATGCTATGTGCGGCTCGGGCCACTCGCCTTGTAGCCCGCGCGCAACCTTCCCCTCTTTGCTTCGGGTTCGGATCTCGACGGGAACGGTGGGCCACTGCGGAGCCCAGAGGGCCACGATAGCTTCGCGTTCTGCTACCGCCGTCTGATAGGCCAGCGCCAGGGCGGCGCTCCTTTGCCCGAGGCGAACAAGCTCTGGATCTTCGGCGGGCGCTTTCGCAGAAGCGACAGGGACGGCCGCGGCGCTCGACGCTGCGGCGAGGCCAAGCAGCATGCGGCGACGGCTGAAGGTGGCAGTAGGCAAGCCGGTAGCGGCTGCCGCAACGTGTGCGTTCGGCATTGGTTTCTCCAGGCTGTGGCTAATGGGTTGGGGCGGCGCTCAGTAGCGGCCGGGGAAAGCCCTGCGGACCGCGCCGAGCGCGATATCGGTCGTGTCTTGGTCGCAGTTGAGATCGAATTTCAGAAGCTCGCAGCTCCTGTCTTCCGCCTCGCTTGAGTTCCGAGGACGGCTGTCGCGAAGCTCATCCATGACGGCAAGATACTCATCGCAGATCGCGCCAACCGTCTTGTCGAAGCGCCTTCCACCCTCGGTCATCCGGCCATTGTCATCGACGAAGCGAGGGCAATTCGTCAGAGAGTTCGCGACGCTCAGCAGCGTTTCCAAAGCTCGACCGAGCTGAACGAGCGAGATTGTCGGCAGCGGGGCCTCGGCTGAAAAAGCCGCAGGCGGGCGCGATGACGACGGCGCAAGGTTCACGGCTGGCATGTCAGGCTCCGATGCGGTGAGGGTTGATGTGACGGAACCGGCCGGGCTTCGCCTTGCGGGGCTGCCGGGCGAGGCGGGCGGCTTCGGCCTGTTCATCGGCGTACTCGATGCAGGCCTCGCAGATGGTCTTGCGCTTGTGCTGGATGCGGATAATGCGCCCCGTCCAGAACTGCGTTTTCTGGTCCTCGTCGCAGCCGCAGAAGTCGATGGCGCCGGGAAGCCGCGTGCTGATGCGCAGCGTGGGCGGGGGCGGGAACCGAAGGAACGCCATAGGCTAGTACCCGGCCCAAGCGCGCAGAGCGCGGAAGTCGGAGAAGGTGAGGATCTCGTCGGGGAGGGGCTCGCCATTAAGCGTCGCGCGCTCCACTACGACCACCCGGCCATCCTCCGACGAGGATACAAACCAATCGTGCCGAGCGGCCCAGGCGATCTGTTGAGGCGTCATCCGGACCTCCAAAGAAGGCGTCGCAATCGGGTCCAAAAAGGCGCTTTCGCTGTGCATATCTGCGCGGTGCGCTATTTGGAGAGGTGCGTCGTTTCGTGTAAGATCACTCTTAAAGGGTGATGTTGCCCTAGTCAACTCTTTTTGCGCAACCTTCGTCTTTTTTATTCGAGTTGGGATTTTGGATGCTGACACCGCAGCAATGCCGAGCCGCCCGCGGCGGGTTGGATTGGACAAGGGCAGAACTGGCGCAACGTGCTGGCGTGAGCCTGAGCACGGTTGCGAATTTCGAGCAGGAGAAGCGCGGCACCTACCGCCCAAACCTCGACGCCATGCGCCGGGCTCTGGAGGAGGGCGGGGCGCGCTTCACCGAGGAAGGATGCGTTTGTTTCAACCAGAACGAAGGAGCTGCTGAGTGATCCAAACCGATGCCGACAACGTAGATCTGTCGCGCTTCCAGCCGGTGAAGGGTGGGGCGGGCCACGTCAGCAAAGGCTTTGACTATCTCGCGTTGGAGCCGGCCGAAGCCGAGGCGGCTAAGACGACGGCAGCCTGGGTGCGAAGCACCTATGGCGCTCTCGAAGCCACCACCTTGGAGACCTTCGCCGAAATAGGCGAGCGCCTGCTCCAGGCTCGCGAGACGGTCGGGCATGGGCGCTTCATGGCCTGGGTCAAGGCAGAGTGCGGCGGCATCAGCCACACCACGGCCGGGCGAATGATGGACGTGGCTCGCAATATCGGTCTGGCTCAAATTCCCCACGTGGTGAATTTGCCTCGGCGCCTTGTCTATGACGTCGCTGCCGCAAGCACGCCTGAAGACATCCGATCGGACTTCAAGGCCAAGGCTGCCGCCGGCGTGCTCGAACCCGCCGAGTTCGAGAACCGCATTGCACTCGCCAAGAGCGAGCTGATTTTTGCGCGTGCCAGGATGCGCGACAGGAAGGCCAGTCCCGAGAAGGTGGCCGCATTCAAGAAGCGGAACGCCGAGCGCGACAGACGGGCTGCCATTGCCCGCCTGGATGAGGAAGACGCCCGCGCTGCCAAACATGCTGAGGATCTCCGCATCGCTCGGGAGGTCGCCGACGCCTTGAAGGCCCGGTTGACCGCCGATGAGTTGGATCGCTTCGGCAGCTCTATCTCATTCGGACGGGTCGAGACTATCGCGGCCGCTCTACGTGAGGCCTTCGTGTCCGGGGCCCGGGAAGAGCGCGACATGCTCGATGCGAAACGAGCCGACGAGCGGAAGCGCCAGAGGGATGCCCTGATGACGGGCGCTGCGCGCCGTTGAGAAGGCCAATTGCTGACCTAAAGCGCGGTCGATAAGTCCGTTTTCTGAGTTAAGTTTCTGATTTTGCGTCTGTTTTCTGCTACACTCCTAGCGCATGACCCGGAGAGCAATTGAATGCAGGGCGATATGTTTGGCGACGTGCCGGATGCTCCTAAGGAACCCGAAATCGGCAGCAGTTTTCGCACGGCCGTCCAACAGCTGCGGGACGGCGCTCTTGCCGCCAAGCAGGATCGCGAGCAGCGCGAGGCGGCAGAGGCGGAGGCAGCTTCCGACGCAGCGATGCGTGAACACCAGCGACGCGAGGCCGAGCGCGAGAGAGCCGAGGAGGCCGAACGCCAAGCTGCGTTAGATGAAGCCGATATGGCGCGGCCCGCGGACAACGTCATTCCCATGCGACGGGAGCGCGAGCCTAAGAACGATGGTCGGGGCGATTTTTTCGCGATCGACCACCGACTCTGGCCGAAAGTCTGCGGCCTTGGGCTCAACGCGGCGGTTGCTTACCTGGTCCTCGCTCGGGGGACCGGCGGCGATAATCGCACAACCTCGTGGTCTGTGAACGCCATCGAAAAGCGGACCAACATCAGCCGGGCCGCTGCGAACAAAGCAGTCCTCACATTGCAGGTCGCTGGATTGATAGACAAAGGCGGGAAGCCACGCCGCCCTCAATATTTCATCGAGCCATTGTCGCGAGCTGGGGCCGATCCAAACAGCGACCTGACCCCTGACGAGGCAAAGATGCTTTCAGCGTTCAAAGGGCTGAAGAGTGATGGCCTCGACGCGCTTGAAGAGGTGCCAGAGACGGCGGCGAAACACGCCTGGATGGGGCTGCGGAAACCTCGGCAAGTTGCGATGGCGCTGGCGAAGCGGGGGCTGCTGGAGCATGTGACGGGCGACTGGTTCAAGCTGACAAAAAAGGGCGGCTTGGGCACCGAGGAAGGCGATTGGACTTGGCTCCCGAACATCCTCGTCGAGCCGATGGAGGGCGCCGCATCGCCGATTGAGCGGGTGCGCCAATCTCAGTTCCTGCCTGCTCTGCAGCTATTCATCGACATGTACCACGCTCATGATTTGAAAGGCGGTCGAGGCGTTGAATGGCGAGACGGCCTAGGCCTGCGTGATGTTTTCGAACGTCACAAGGTCGGGGAGAACAGCATCTATGTGATCTGGGGGTTCAAGCCGCTCCATTCGCGGATTTGGCCCTCGGGCACGCTGGCCAAGCCCCTTCGGGCATACGCAAACGAAAGCTCCAGCCACATGACCGTGTTCTGGAAGGCGCTCCGGATCCTTACCAATGCCGGCCTTGTGGGAGACGTCCCGCACCTGATCGAGAGCAACGATTTCGCGGATCCCGATGAAGCTGGCGACAAGGCCACCCACACGTCATCGAGCGGAGAGGTAATCCACCCGCTTCCCCACAGGCGAAGGTGGCCCGGGTTGTCTCATCCGGATGAGGCCGCAATTACCGCGGCCGCTGAGCGCGCGAGCCAGGCCATGGTTTCAGTTGGGCAGTGGACGGCGGCCGTCGAAAAGGGGTGCAGTTTTGTTGTGCCGGTGAAGGCCAGCATTCCGGATGTTGCACTGGTCGGAATTTACCGGTTGCGGCACGCGCCGAAAACGGCCGCGACCCGCGATTGGGGGTCCTCTGCGGAGGAGTGGCGAGGGTATGTGGCCCACTACGACCAACTGGCTGCTCCGAAGACGGCGGCCGGGTCTGCAATATCAAGGGGAGATCAAGGATGACATCAAGGGGAGATCAAGGGGAGATCAATGTAACCTATCTCTCAGCCGGCGCGCTGCTCCCGCGCTTCGCTTGGGCCTGGGTTTGGAGGAAGAAGCCATGAAGGGCAGAGCGAGGGCAGCAAGCTATCTTGGGCAGGATTTGGATTGGGTGCCACCGGCTCCGACTTTGCCCGTCGCTAAACCGGATCTCCGCGCTTTAGTCGAAACCGTCGAGGATGGCGGCAAGGTGATATGGCTTTCCGATGGGTTCCCTATCGATCGGCCGAGCTATGGCCGGATCACGCTCACGCATTCTTCCAGACGGGAATAGCGCTCCTACGGTTTTCCCCGATCCCGGGGGAAACCCAACACCCAGGCAGGTAACGCAAGCGAGAGACGCCAAGGGATGACTGTAGCTGACGTGTCCAAATTGGACGGCGAGAAATTCGGCAAGGTTCGAAGGCTAATGACCGAGGGCGCGACCGAAGGCGAGCGCAACGCCGCCAAGGCGCGGGCGGATGCGATGGCACGCCGAGCTGGGATGACGCTCAATCAGGCTATGTCCAAGTTGGACAGCGCGTCCAAGACCCGGCCCCAGCCAGCTGCAGAAAACTGGACCGACATTTTCCGCGACATCCACCGCAAGATGGACGACGAGCAGGAAGCAAAGAATCCAGGCTACAAGGACCGAAAGAGGGAGCGGCAAGCTCAGAAGGAACGGGCCAAGGCTGAGAGGCGAGACGAGTTGTTGCGGCAGTTCGGCAGCGTAGAAGCGCTCTTCGAACTCACGTCGATCGAGCGAGCTCTCTATGTCGCTGCCGAGCCCTTTGCCAAGCGATCCCGCGGCATGCCCTTTTTCGGCGATAAGCCTTTTTTCTGGACCAAGGAACTCGGCGGCTCTCGGGCTTTCGACGGTGGAAAGCGAAGCCCTGAAAGCTTGGCGGCGATCAAAGGCGCCTGGCCCTTTCCGGATACCCTGCAGGGGCTTCTCGATGAGATGCGCATGTGGGCGAAGCTACGCAGCGACCGCCAGCTCTTCGTCGATGGCGAATACAACGACCACCTGGAGGTCGACGTCCGGAACGAGTTGCTCGAGCACGAACTCTGGAAACGGCCAGTCGAGAACTGGGACGACATGGAGGCCCGTTTCGCTTGGGATCGGTTCGAATGGGATCGCCAGTGGATAGACCCCGAAGACCATGAGCGCAGCGACAATGACAAGATGGAGCGCCTACGCGCGGACTTCGAGATCCTTCGGAAGCTCTATGAGGGGCGACGTTCTGCATCCCATGTCGATCCGCACCACCGTAACGGCGGCGCAGATACGGCCCGCCACCCTGGTTCCCATTTTCGCCGCACGAACGCCGACAAGCGCCGGGACGTAGCCTCCATGCTGGACGCCGAGCCGGGCCTGTCCGATCGGGAGATTGCTAAGCGGTGCGGGGTCAGTCCGCAGACGGTGGGAAATGTTCGCCGGCGACGATAGGGCCACGCAGTCGCGCGCGCCCGCGCGTACTGTTCCGAGAACGGTCTCACATGTCCCTTGGAAGAGCGGCCCTGCCTCTCAGGCGATCCCGGATTTTCGGAAGCATGAACAGCGCGACCGATATGGCTCCCGTGAGGCCCGCTCCGGCCGCGATCAACGTCTGCGGGGAAAATGGCAACCGAATTTGAGAGGGGCTGTAGGAAGAAGCCAGGGCAGACAATTTGGCGGCAGTTTTGCTAGGTCGATTGGCAACGATGCGCGCTGCGATCAAACAGACAATCGCCCCAGCAATGAGGCAGCCGGCAATGACCAGGCTTGCCGTGATAGCCCCGTAGCGAAACATGAGGGCCGAATGGCCCGCATCGAGAGCGTAGCCCGCCGCGAAAATGCTGATCACGCCAGCGGCTGCCATCAGGCCATAGATTGCGGCCTGGTGCTTCAGCGCCGCTGTAACCCGAGCAGCAAACAGGGCGAACAGAGCGCCCACGACCTACTTGGCCGCCCAAAAGCCGAAGACGACGCCTATGGCCGCGGCCCATCCCAGCGCCCGCATTGGGCGCGCGCGGATTTCGTCGATAAGGAGCTGCTGAAGCTCAGTCACTCTTTCCGTTGCCGCTTCAGTCATCTGGTCGGTATCGACGCCGTACTTCTTGAGTTGGGACGTCCCCTCTCGTGCGTTGTCGCCATTCGAACGCCCAGCGCCACCTTCGTCCGCAGCCTGCGACATTGCCTTGAAGCCGTTTTCCATGGCGAGAATCCTTGAGCTTTGCGGGCCGCGCTCCACTTGGCCGAACCGCGGTTCTGGACCCTCAACAAAGCAGGGTGGACGCTGTTCCGAGTGGGTGTCAGATATCTCCTCCCTCGCGGGTGCACGCGCGTTTAGGGGCTGTGAAAACTCCAGGGGCGCATGACAACCACCTCCTCACCTCCGTCCAAATTGGACGCTGCACTGGTTCGGTCGCTCTGTATCCGAGCGCACGATCCTGCCCTGTCGCGCGTCGACCAGGAGGAAGCCGAGAGCGCGCTGGTCGAGATGGCCGACGCGGCCGGACTCGACGAGGACAGGCTGTGGGAAATGCTCGGCCGAGCTCCTCGAGACGAACCCGATGATGAGTTTTCCCTACGCCTCAACCTCTATCGGTTGGCTGATATAAACGGGCACCTGATCGTCATCGCCTATGACGATTGGGTTGCGGGGCCGCCGCCGCCGCGGGTGATGGATGCCTTGCACGTCGCGATCCCGTTTCCGGATGACCTCGCCGGAATCTGGGCGGAGCATTGCAGATGGCAGCGCCTGGCCCACGAGAGAGAATCCGCCAATCGCAACTATCAGCTACCAATCCATATCCTGGCTCGCATCGCAGCCTTGGAGCATCTGCTGGATACGCGAGCTGCGGCAACGATCCACGACCGGCGCGCAAGAATGGCTTGGCTCGGCATGGTTTGCGGCTCAGAGATTTCTCGCAACGTTCGCGAGGACATGGCGCTCGCCGCCAGCCTCTCCGACGATTTCGAGGCCATGGCCGACGAGCTCGAGGAACTGCGGGCGACCGTCAAAAATGGACAGCCCCAAGGGATCACGACCATCGTGATGCCCTCGGTCGTTCCACCTTCTGCCGTGCCTAAAACTGACCGCAGGACCAATACCGATAAGCAGCGCGCTGTGCTGTCTATGTTGGACGCCCATCCCGAGATGTCCGATCGGGCTATAGCGCGGCGATGCGGGGTGAGCCCACAGACGGTGAACAACTGGCGCCGGCGCCGGTTAGAAGCTCTCAATCAGAGAAGCGCAGGCACGCCATCCTGACGAATGCGAATGGAGACCGACATGGCTACCGGCACTGTGAAGTGGTTCAACGAGACTAAGGGTTACGGGTTCATCACACCCGATGCCGGCGGCCAGGACGTGTTCGTCCACATCAATGCCGTCAAGCGAGCCGGCCTGCAGGATCTGCGCGACGGGCAAAAGGTCTCGTATGAATTGGTCGCCGATCGCCGCTCCGGAAAGTCGTCCGCGGACAACCTGCGCGCCGAATGAAAGATGGGCCGGTTCTGACCGTTCCGGCCTAGCGGCTGATGTCAAAAAAGCTTCCGGAACCGGATCATGGCTGTGGGGTTCGTCCCACTAACCAGGGTCCAACTCCATGTCCCATCAGCTTACCATATACCGGTACGGCCGGGGTTGGGCCGCGCGCGATGCGACGGGTGCCTTTTATGGGGAGTCATCTGACATCTTGCGTACGATCGAGGCAGCGGAGCGGTTGGCAAGGCGGATCGGCGCCAAGGTCGTCTTGAGCCGCGAAGCTCAGAACCATCTCCTGTCGCAGCCAGGGAAGAAGCCAACAGGCTGACTAGGGCGCTGTCCGCTTCTGCCCGGAAGCCGTATCGCGGGTACGGTGGAGGGCGCCTCCCTCGAACCCCGCAGCAAACTCCGGCCCCGGAGCATTTGCCCGAACCTCCCCTGAGTCCGGAACCCTATTCCAACGCCTCTATGGTCAATTCCGGTAGGTTTTTGAACAACTTACTAGACTGAGTCCGATCGGCGCAGAATTGCGCCGATTACGAGAGTGACATGGTAGCGGGCCGGACTCGGTCTCTGCCGGGAGCCTCGGTTGCTGTTACAGCAATGCAGGTCCAAGGGCGCCTAGACCGAAATACGAAATGCTTGCGTATTTGCTTGGGAAGGCTCGGCTTTCGGACCTTAACCCCCCTGCGCGTTGGGCGCTCGGATATCATCATTTGCGGTGGGCGCTTTGCCGGGCTGGTTTATCTCCAAACCATCGGAATAAAGAAAGCCGCAGCCCCCACCAGCATGCAGGCAATCGCCGATGCGAGCTTAGCAAGTTGTCTGCCGGCGGCGCCTTCCGAGCGCAAGATCTGAACAAGCGTCATCAGCCCAGCAGCAAAGATGACAAGGCCGAAGGGGCTGAAGCCATCCGGCATGAAGCTGCCGCCAAAATTTCGTGCTTCGATGACTCGCATATTCAGCCAGAGCCCGGTTGAACCTCCCGCGCACCTTCCCCTTTTTTATGGACTCGGAAAACTCCGGCTGGGCCTGCGCGGCCGCCAATAACGGCCCCGCATCTTGCGCGAGCGACTGCCACTGTATCCCCGCGGTATTTGCAGAGGCGCGCGCCGCATGGACCTCAACATTCTCCATCACGCGCTTGCGATGCGACTGGCAGAAAACCTTCGCCGCCCGTCGTTGAAACCCGTTGTATTTGTCAAGCAGCGCAACGGTACGCGCGCGGGACCCCTGTCATTTCCTTTCAGGCGCAGGGTTTCCCGCCTCGCGAGTGATGTCAGAAAAATCTTCACGCACCCGGAGCGCACGCGCGCGTGAATGCTTTCATTTGCTTTCATGGCGAAGGCTCACGCGAGTGCGCGTGACGGCTTACATTTGTTCACATAGGTCGGTTCCAAAAGTACGGAATTCGCCCTTTTGAGCGGCGCTTGAAATCTTGATTTCGTTTCAAGCTCGGCTTCGACCCATCGTTAGTAACGATACCCTTCGCAGCGGGGGTGGTCCAAAAGCCGGCATACCCCTCAGATTGAGGAGTTACCCCTGCGGCGAACTCGCTCCATCGGAAGAAGCCCCCTTTCCCTGAGATCCAGGGGACAGCTCGGCTCGGGCTCGGCCGCTTTGGTATTCTCCGCTACTTTTGCAAAGGCGCCCGAATGAAAAGGGCGTCCATACTATGGACACCCTGCATGCATGGCCGGCGGTTTTCTCAGGTTATTATAACCTGCCTGTCAGTGAGGTTTGCCCCGTCGTGGGGCAAACCTCAACGGCGGGCCATTCCTCGATTTCCGTTGATTGTTTTTCAAAGGGCCTCGTCGGGCGGGCGAAGGCGCGCTTCACCACTTTCCAGCATTTTGCTGAGCCGAGCCGGACGGGCGGGAGGGGGCTGACTATGAGAGAAATGGGCATCGTCGCTGCGATCTGCGTAGCGATCTGCGCCACCCCAACGACGGCGCAGGCCTATGATTTTCAGGCTGGCCAGATTGTGGCCGTTGATGGCGATACACTTCGCATTGGCGCCCAGCGCATCAGGCTATCGGCAATGGACGCGCCGGAGCTGAGCCAGACATGCCGGGCCGGCAATGGGGCGGTAACTCTATGCGGCCGCGATGCCCGAAATGCGCTTTCGCGGCTGGTGCGGAATGGCGCGCGCTGCGTCGTTGAAACCTATGACCGTTACGCCCGCGCGGTCGCGACGTGCACGAATCCGGCTGGCGTCGAGATCGGCCGCGAGATGATCCGTATGGGCTGGGCGGTGCCGTACTGGCGATACGGTGGCGCGCGCTACTCCAAGGCCTATGACGAAGCCTTATCGGCCGATGCCGGGATGCATGCGGGAAAGTTCATCGACCCGGAGCGCTGGCGCCAGGGCGAGCGGTGGTGACGGCTGTAAGCTAGCGCGGCCTTTTACAGCGTCGGAAAATTGGCGGCCGAGGACGTGCCCCGCTGTTTCCCCGCTGTTTTATCAGCGACGCCGCCCCTTTTTTATGGACTCAAGAAACTCGACCTCGCGCGCGTACTGCCCACAAAACCGACCGGGCTAGCTGCGGAAACAAAAAGCCCGCCGCTGCGGGGCGACGGGCCTCTGACCGTGGTCAGGACTTGGCGGTTCCGGCCATCGCCGGGAAACTGGCTTTGCCCTCCTGTCGGTGCGGCCGGTACATCCGCGGCAACGCATCCAACTGGAGAGCAGGCAGGCATCGTCTCCGACGCCGCGTCCTCAACAGGTAGGAGGCCTGAAAGTTCCTTCAAGGGGCACAGCCCCTCAGGGCCATTTAGAAGGCCGCCGAGGGGCGCGAAAATTTTTTCGCCCTCCGATAGCCAAAATCAGAAAATGCCACCCCTCGGCCTCCTGTGGCCTTCCTGGCCCCCTTCCATGAGCGCCGTTTGATTTCTGTGACAGTTTTTCAAGTTCGGGCCGGTCCCCGGAATGGGGGGAGGGAGCGCAACGCTACGCGCGCGCGCGAGATTGCCTCGCAAAACTCTGAGATGTCCCACCCTTTGGATTTTACCCGTCGGCCGAGTTTTCGGCCCGCTGGATAGACACGTGGATATCACGGCCAGCGGGCCAGGACGGTAAGGCCTACCTACAGTCCAGGTACCCTTTCACGCCGCCGTCAGCGTGGGGATCTTCGACACGTCGATATCGCGCTCTGCGCGCCAGGTGTCATAGGCGCCCTGCATCCGCACCCACAGACCGGTGCCGTTGCCGAAGAGCTTACCAAGGCGAACAGCAACCGCCGGCGTCACCGACTTCTCCTCCGAGAGGATGTCATGGAGGTGCTGGCGCGAGATCCCGAGCAGGCGAGCAATCTCCGTCTTCGGCTTACCCGTGGCCGGAATGATGTCTTCGCGAAGGAGGGCGCCCGGGTGCGTCGGGGCGCGATCCCGCGAGCGCTTGGCGGTAATCAACTCAGACATGTGGCAGCTCCTAAATCCGGCAAATCAGCTGGCCAATGAAACAGACTCACTCAGTGGTAATTCTCCCAGTCGACGGCAACGGCATCTACGCCGTCAAACGCAAACGTGACGCACCAGGGTCCATTCACGTGGACCGTGTAGCGTATCGGGTCGAAGCCCTTGAGCGCGTGAAAGTCGAAACCCGGGAGATTGAGGTCCTCGGGACGGCCCGCGGCGTCGAGAGCATCCAATCGACGCAAGATTCTGCTCTGCAGCTTGGCATCGATCTTCGCCGTCCGGCCGGTCTCCCACAGCTCGGCAAGGCCTTTGTGTTTGAACGTCCGGATCATGGCCCTATGTAAGCAATCCGCTTACACCTGTCAACAGATAGGCGACATCAAGGGAGGCTTCAAGATATGCCCCGAGCCACATTTTAGGCGTCCAAGCTATGGACCCCCTTCAAGGACGTCGGTTGAAACGACACTCTCTCGCAAAGGGTATCGTCAGTAGCGATACCCTCGTTAGTGACGAGGGTGATGCAAGCCCTGGTAAAACCTACCGGGGTTTGCGCCACGGCGCCGCAAACCCTTTTGCCCCTAAATCCCTCCATTTTAGAGGGACCTCGCGTGCGGGCGCGTATTGCTTACCCGCGCCCATATGCCTGCCGGCGCAATCGCGTCTCACGCTCAAGCGCCACCTGCAAATCCTCAATCCGGCCAGCGTGGCGAGCCGCCTCAGCCTTCGCTCGGATATCGCGCAGTTCGATCGTGAAGCTCGTCGTCCCGGGGATCATTTTCTTCGGTTCCATGGCTGCCTCCAGAGTTACCTCGAGGAGGCTGACACCGAGCCGCCGGAGCCGCACCGCACATGTCACGCGCCGTCGCGGCGCCCCTGCCGCTCGATGCGGTTGAGGTGGGCATGCATCATGGCCTGGACCTTGGCCGCGGCTGCGTCGCGATCGAACCCTTTTGCCTCCAGGTCGTCCCAGAGCCGCGGGAAATACCGCTCGTGCCACCATTGCGGGCTCTTGGCCCAGATCGGCAGCATGGTCCTCAGGACTGCCGCCGCGATATCGTCTCGATCCGGGCAATTTGCGGCGGCGAGCTTCTGGCGATAGCGCTCGGAATAGACCTGCTGTTTCGCACGGCGCCGCGGCCGCCGGCGGCTGAGGTCGGACAGGGAGTTGTTGTTCGGTCGCATGCGGGGCTCCTACGGTTTCGCATGCCTCCGAATTCTTGCTTTGGCGACGAAAGCCACAAGCGGCGATGCTCCCCGGGAATCTCCCAAATCTCACCGGGAATGGTTTTACATCCATAGGTCATTCGCGGTGAGCCCGCGAGAAATGACCGGGTGAGCACCCGATTCTAGCACGGTTCCTTGGCACAAAAAGCCGCGAAACCCGGCTGATAATGCCAAGAGCTTGGGTGCAGCCTCGTCCTACGCTGACGCAGCGAATTGGCCGAGGAAGCATATGAAAAAGCCCAGAATCCGACGTTCCGACACCCCACCGAGCGGGATGGGAGCCCCATTCCCGAGCCACCTCAAATCGCTTCGCGAGATCGATCTCAGAGCATCAATCGGCTTCCTCGGCCGATATCGAAAATACCCGCGCGCCTGGTTAGCCGAGGTTCCGGACAGCATCTACAAGCGGCACATCTACTGCTGGCTGTTCTCCGGCGACGAGGCGGTCGGCACCTTCGAGCTAATCGATTTCGATGACGGCGGGGGCTGGGTCGAGGATGACGATTTCTGGCAGCTGATGGACAGCCACAGCAACTCGACCATGGAGCTCGCCGAGGCGGTCACGAAGGCCTGGCCCGAAATCATGAGTTCGCTCCTTCCCTACGGCCCGATCATCCTGATCGACCGATTGTGGGTAAAGCCGGGATCTGCACGTCGGAGCGAATGGGCAGCGATCCTGCGGCGTCTGATCGAGGTCGAGTTCAAATTCTACTCGGTGATCACCCTGAAGGCATTTCCCCTGGAGTTCGAGGGGGCAGGCAAGCAGCGCTTGTTCGCCCGCCGGCGCCGAGCCCTCATGCGGCTCTACAGTCGCGAGCTCGGCATGCGGCCTTTCCCCGGCACGCTGGGCAAGATGGGGTGGATGTACTCCATCGCACCCCGCGTCGCGGATGTGATCAAGGAGCCCGAAACCTCATGACCCACACGAACTGCGGTATTGAGCCGATTTTCCGCGGCGCGTCGCATTTGCGGTATTGAGCCGATTTTTCGGCGACGGCATGTCTGCATAACAACTGAGGTATTGAGCCTATTTTGGCAGGGCGGGCCACCCACACAGTTTGAGGTATTGAGCCGGTTTTTTGCCTGTTAGAGAGCGGGCGCGCGCCCGTCCAAGTTGGACACCGCAAGCGCCGGCTCCTGAGGATGCAGATGGGGAGAAGCGACCGTTTCGGGTCCGTAACTTTTGGAATTCCAAGAGCTGTATTCTTGATCAGTGAGGGCCCTAACCGGACAGCCTCTTTCAGCCCCTGCCGGCCGCCTTCAAGGTCGGAAGATTCAGCATTGACGAGGGCGGTTAGCGCACCAGGTTGACTAATAAGAGAACGACAATCAGCCAGGCTGCTATCCGCAGCTGGTTCAGCGTGCCCGCAAACTGGCTTTTGGGAATCGCAGAGGAATCTGGAGCCCCAGCAGCAACGGGCTGAGAAGCCGGGCGGTCTGCGAATTCGTCGCTCCGAGCTTCGTCCTCGGCGGCTTCGGCCTTAAGCTTGTGGGCGCAGCTCAGCACAAAATGAAATTCCCGGGCCCGTCCTAGCCGCGGAGGATCGATCTCGCTTCCCGCAGGAAGCTCAACCCGCTGATCCTGCAATGAGGCAAGGATCTTGATGCGGCTGGTTAGCACAGTGGGCGACCAGGCAGAATAAAAGCCAGGTACCCCACCCACGCTGAAAGCAGCGGACGTTACGGCTGATAAGGAAATTTGCGTTGCAAACCGGGCAAAATTCTCGGGTTTGATGAAAAGATTGAAGCTCAGGTAGTCGCCGGTCCTTTCAGGTAGGAAGTTGGCGCCTTCAGAGGTGTAGCTGGCCGTGCCCCATACCTCGCAGCGCTCCACGTCCTCGCCGGCCGAAAGCTGTGCAACCCTGAGTTCGAAATCGGAAATGAAACGCCCCGTCCCAAAGAAGGAATAGCGCGCCTCTTCCCATGAGGCTCTCCGACCCCGGCTTGGGTGTAATTTCGCGGTGATAGAGCGGCGGAGATGGGCCGGCCGGAAACTGTCTGGCTTATCTCTATCAAACAGGCCGAATTCGGTTTCAAGCGTATCATGGAGCGTCAGCTCGGTCGCTTCGAACCACAGTGTCCACTCCCATGGGATCTGGTTCGTTTCGCCGCTTTTGCCTTCAGGCGTAACCTCGGAAATCGACCATTCGTAGAGCGACGGATACTCGCTCTCGGTCGATAGAACCACCCGTCGATCAACGTGATGTTCCATTAGCGCCCCCCAAGCAGACCTCAGAGCAACGCACGTTTCAGTTCTCGGAGAAAGCCGGGCCTGTAACGGCTGTGTCCAACTTGGACGGGCCTCTTAGAATCGCTGGGCCAGAACGAATTAGGGGGTGATTTGTCCAATTCCTACCGGAGCAGCAGCGCAGCCATA
The DNA here is from genome assembly GCF_032464875.1 of Allobosea rubneri. Lineage (NCBI taxonomy): Bacteria > Pseudomonadati > Pseudomonadota > Alphaproteobacteria > Hyphomicrobiales > Alloboseaceae > Allobosea > Allobosea rubneri. The sequence goes on along the minus strand of NZ_JAWDID010000060.1, from coordinate 8,415 downwards.
TGGCAGCCAGCACGCAGTATTAGGATAGTTGCGCGGGGATACGGCCAGGCGACCAGGCTAGGCGAGCTCGGAGAGAGCCCGCATTTCTGCCATCAGCGCCGAAATCATCCGCCGGTCCTGGATCGCCTCGGCCGTGTAGCGCCCATGCTTGAGAGCGTGTTGATTGCCCTTAGGCGCGCCTGGGCTCTTTCCTCCGTGCAGTCGGCACCGGCCGTTCGGCATTGCTGGCGATTGGCAGGACGTTCCCGATCGGGTCCTCGCACAGCAGCGCGGGCTGAGGCGTAGCGGCGTCGGTTCCAAGGGGTTGTTCTCCAAAATTGCTCTGCACCCTACCCCCGCCCCCGGCGCTGAAGTTGCCGATGGCGGCTTGCCCGCCCTCATGGACGTGCACGTGCTCGACGGTGACCTTCTGCTGGCTGCTCTTGCCTCGATGGCGATTGAGCGCTTCGAGAAGCGTCGTGTAGGTGCGAGATAGCTTGTTGGCTTGGTTGAGGTTCAAGGCTCGGCCTTCGGCCGGCTGGTCCTTAATCATCCCTCGCCGGTAGCATTCCATCGCGGCGTTATGGGCCGCAAAGAGCTGGGCAGCCATCATGCCCTCAAGCTCATCTGCGGGCTTTGTCCTGACCATGAAGGCAACCGTGGCGTTGCACTGTCTACCCTTGTACTGCTCGTCAGAATTCCCGCACCAAAGTGAGCCGAAAGCTTGGTCTACCAGAACTCGGTTCCAGTCGTTCGACTTCGACCCGCCGATATGGCTGAGCGTACCGCTGTTGTCGGGCTCGACATCCGGGCTCTGGATAGTTTGCCGCTGGACCACCTTGGATTTCGGCTTGCTGGTTTTGAGTTTGGTCACTGGATACCTCTCGTAATCACCCAACCAACAAAGGCGAAGCTGGCGCAGAGCATCGCGAGCGAAGCCCTTGCGGCAGAGGTACGCCACGGGCATGATTCAAAGATGCCGGCCGATCTGGCGAAGAGAGGGGCAATGCTCGACGCGAACGACGAAGCTCGCCAATTCTTCGCGGATAAGCGGCGCTTCGAGCGCAATGCCGTCCTTGGGATCATAGCAACCGGCGCAGCTATGATTGCGGCATTCGAGTTTGGGCTTCCGCAGCTCGGCCCGTACATTTTCACGATCGGATGCATCTGGGTGGCGGGACTCGCAGTTGATCGCGCTATCGCCGCTGCAGTGAAGCGCACCCGCGAACAGTGAAACGCGCCGCTCTCGTCATTTTCCTGGGTTTGGTGGTGTCGTGCGGGCCGCATCCCTGGGCCTCGCTATTGTTCATCATCTGCTGCGGCTGGCATGTAGCCCGGCACACCCCCCGGCCTGACCGTTACCTCAAGTGGCCGTCCTGAGAGCCCCGCGACCTTTCCGGCCTCGTCCGCGATCCCATCCAGCAGCTTCAGCACCGCCGGGCTTTTAGCGGCGAGCTTGGTCACCTTCTTGAGCTGGGCGACATCGCCGCTGGCGAGCATTTCTCCGATTTTCTTGGCCAAGCCTTGATCGAGCTTCAGCGTGCCGCGGCGAAGCGCTACGCCGGCAATCGCGCCTGCGGCGGCCCCCGGACTGCCAGCATGATAATAGCCCGCGGCGCCGCCAATTGCGGAAGGCGCACCCGCGGCCATGCCGGATTCGAGGGCTTGCCGCCATGTCGTGGAGTTGCCGAGGGCGCTTTGCAGTCGAAGCATTGCGGTCTCTGTCGTGAGAACCGCTTCGAGCGCTCGCGCCTGAGGCGCACCGAGTGCGATTTCGACACGCTCCCGGGCTGCCGGTCTTCCAAAAACGGCTTTGACGATATCCCGCCCGTCGCCTGTCTCGCGGATCCTCGCGATAAGGTCGGAGCGGAACCCCTCGGCAAAGAGCTCGCGATCCTGAGGCTTCATCCGAGCCACGGCTTTACGCGCCTCGTCGTTGGACATCCGGGCCGAAACAAACTTCTGGCCGGCCTCCAGAGCATCCTCCGCCTGGAACGCCTGGGCGGCACCTGAGCGGGCTTCCCGGAAAGCAGGCACCGCATCGTCCAGTTGGTTCAGGATCTGCCGCCGCAGGTTGGTGTAGTCCCCAGCCAGATCCTTATTGCCGGCACGGGCCGCCTCCCCTGCCTTGCCGCGGAGCTCGCGGGAGACGTAATCCCAGAACTGAAGGTTTGGTCGAGCGATCGAGCCGTCTGCTTGCCGAGCTGGCACCAGATTGCCGGCCGCGTCCGTGGTAAAGGGATTGCGGACTGGGGGCATGCCATCGGCGACGGTCTTGTTCGCCCCGGTCTTGATGACGCTCCGGATAGCGTCCTGCACAGCTGGCGCCTGCGCTAACCCTTCGAGCTCTGTCGACCAAAGCCCTCGGCCGCCTTGCGCGTAGGCTCTGGCGTAGGCGGGGCGATTGGCGGCTCTGGCCGCCGATTGCAATTCATCGAGCGTCTTGCCGGCCGAGGATGGGCCAAAGCTCCGCAGAAGGTCCGTGATGCGGTCTCCCTGACCTGCGAAGCGGTCCGCGGTGGCTTCCGCCAGCGCACTGCGACCCTCGGGGGAAAGGTTGGCCGCGGAGCGAGCGAGAGCGCGCGTCGTCTCGCCGCCGACATCCCCAATAACGGCGGGAGCGCCCTGCGATTGCATGCGAGCAAGAGCTGCCGCGGGATCGTCCACACCGTCCCGAGCAAGCGCAGCACCAACACGGCGGGCGGCTTCTGCCTCAGGATTAGCCATAGAGCGGAAGGGGGCCGCAATGCTGCTTCCAAGCTTGCCAGTCGCACGCGCAAAGGCTTCAGCGCCGCGAACGAAGGTCGGGGCGGCAGCTCCCAAGACTGTACCCGCAGCCCCGGTCTGAAGCCCCGAGACAGCCTTGTCCGTAATGCCGCCGTCGTTCTCGATTGCCCCGGTCGCGGCGCCGTAAAGCCCGCCTGTCACCGCGGCGTTGATCGTCGCCGCGCCTCGGGCCCCCTCGCGCACCGCGTTCACAGCGGGCAGCACCATCGCAGTCCCGACGAGGCCCGCGGCCTGGCCCGCGAAGCGCGAACTTGAGTTGACCAGCCTGTCGGCATCATCCAGCGCGCGCTGGCGCATCAGGTTGTCCGAATAGCGCTCCCCGAAACTCTCGCCCTCCCCCTGGCCGAATGCCGCGTCTCCCGCAGCAGCCAGCTTATCCATGCCGGGGATCCAGCCCGCGAACCCGCGCGCAGCCGCATCGAGATTGCCGACGATGCCACCCCGGTCCTGCTGCTGGCGAACTCGGAGCGCATCCGCGAGGTACTCGCCCTCGCGCGCCTGCATATCAGTGCCCTCGCGCTGAACTCGGGTGGCAAACCCCATGGGGCGCGACGCAAATTCCCCACGTGACGAATTTGGCGAGGATGGCGCATCGAACTGGTCAAAGACATTGCCGCCCTGGGTGGGCAAAGGCCCGACTCCGCCTTTCGGCACGGCCGGCGCATCAAACTGATCGAAGATGTTCCCTGCCATGGCTATCGTCCCAAGACTTGGGCTGCCGATCCGGCGCCATATTTCGCATCGAACTGCGCCGCGGCGCCGGGATTGGCCCGCAGGAAATCAACGGCCGCAGTAGGAGCCGCAACGGTCTGCCGCTGCTGCTGCGCGCCCTGAGGACGGCTCTGCGAGGCTCCCTCGGTCGCCTGCCCCGGATTGCGGTAGTAGCTGCCCCCGCGAAGCTCCTGTGCCCGCTGGCGATTGAAGGCGAGACGCTTCTCGGCCATCGCAATGCCGCGGTCGTAGATCTTCTGGCGGACGTTGTCGGGCTGCCCGATGGAACCCTGAATCTCCATCAGGATCTTGCGCTCGCCTTCGGTGGGAGCGGCACCGAAGATGCTCTTGAGCTGCGCCAGCGCCTGGCTCGTCACGACGTTCTCAAGTTCCGAAGTAGCTTCGGCCGATTGCGGGCTGGCGAAGCTATCGGGGACAACACCGTCCGGCAGGTTGTTGCCGATCCAGGCGCGGGCTCCCGGAATCGCGCCGCTGTGGGCACGCGGGGAAAGCGCCTTGGCATCGGTCAGGGCTTTGATGGCCGTCTCAGCAGCAAGAACGCCCTCGTCCGCCTCAAGGATGGCCTTCTTATCGGTCGCGGTGAGCGGCCCCATGTCCTCACGCGGCATTTTCCCGGTGAGGATGAAACCCTGATAGCCGGCATCACCCGGCTTCAGCCCGGCCGCCGCCGCGGCGGCCTTGCGGCCTTCGGTTTCCTCGGCCGGAGAGGTCTTGGTCTTCTCCTTGGCATACGCAGCCGGATTGGGCGACTTCGTCCAGCCCATGGCGCGGGCATAGAGAAATTCCTTCACGGAATCCGGCGCCTTCGACGCCTCCAGCGCGTCCTTGAGAAAGATTTCGCCAACCGCACGGGCATTCGCCGGAAGGTTTGGATTGGCGAGCAGTTCGGAGAGCTTGCCAATCTTGCCCTGCTGGGCTTCCACCCGCCGCGTCTGAGCGTAGTCGAGAGCCTGCTCGCGGGTGCTGGGGCGAGGCATGTCCTTCGACAGAACCGGCGCAGCCGCTGCGCCGGAACCGGTGTACTGCGCCGGCTGCGTTGGGCTCGGCAGGGCGAGCCGCGCGGCGCCGCTACCAGATCCCGCGGCACTATCGGCCGGGGGGATGACGAAGCCGCTGGCGTCGGCAATCGGGGCATTGCGGCCCTGAGAAGCCGCGAAGGCGCGCGAGCCGCCATCCGGGCTGTTCGGATCGATCTCGACAGGCGCGGGCAAGCGCTGCTGCGACATCTGCGCGACCGCGGGAGCCCCGCCGGCCGGCTGCTGATCGGCCCGAAGGTCGTAGGGGCGGCTGGGCGGTAACGCCTGGGACTGCTGGGGAGCCACGGCGCCGCTGCCGAGGTTGGCAAGAGCGCTGCCCATCCAGGGCCGATTGACGCCCTGGGACTGGAAAGCTGGATCGAGCGGGCGACCGCCGGACGAAACGGCGTTGAACGTCTCTGCGCTCATGTTCCCGAGCGGCTGCCGGCCGGGCGGGATGAAATAGCCCTCTTGCCCGGTCTGAACGCTCGCGTTCGCCGCACCAGGCGCAACAGCATCGGCGACACGCGTTTGACCGCCCCCACCGTGCTGCCGAAAATAGTCCATCAGCGAAGTACCGTTGGCGTCACTCGGATTGTACGCCCCTCCAGTCTCGACGAAGCGCTTCATGCCCTGTTCGCCGCCAAGGTGAGCGACAGCCCGGAGGCCTTCGACTGTGATGGGAACACCGTTGATCTGCTGTCCGATCAGCCGGTCAAAGCCGTTGGCCTGAATGGCGCGATCGATCTTGGCGAAATGCCAGTTCTCCGCGCTCTTCTGAAGCTCGGGCGACTGCATGAACTGCTGGGGCGTCGTGCCCTGCGGGATGGCGCCAGCCGCCGCAGCTTCTTGCAATCGAGCCTGTCCGAATTGAGCCCGGCCGAAATGCCCAACTGCCCCGCCAGATCCTACCGCGCCGTTCTGAGCCCGGAAGTTGCCGCCGCTCTCGCTGGCGTTGAGCGAGGCAGGCAGGGCGCTCCCCGTTTCTGGAGACGGCGCAGCGCCCAACGGATCAAGGCTCAGCCCGTTAGGCCCCATCCCGCCGATGACCTGTCCCAGTTCACGCGCAGCCGTCTCGCCCGCGGCGAGCTTCCGGGCGTCCTGGCCGTGCTTCATGATTGAGAGTGCGGTTCCGACATCGCCAAGAGCGAACGCCGTCTCTGTTGCGCCGTCGTAGTTCCCCGCCCTGACCTGCTGGCCGAGGTTGGCGAGGGTCTGCTTTCGCTCCCGCTCTTCGAATCCACGACCTAGCGCGTCAATGCCGCGGTTGAGATTCGCGAAGGCCGAGGAAAAATCCACCACGCCGGGGCCGAGGTTCCAAGGAATGGGTGCCATCACGCATGCCCCTTGCATTCGAGAACGGCGCGGTACGCCTCATAGCTGTTGTGGGCCTTGGCCCACTCGTCGGAGGCTTCCCACAGGACGCGGTTGAAGCTCGCCGCATCGCGCGGAGCGTGAAGGAGGACCATGCGCATCTGCTCGCAGAGCCCGCGCATCTTTTCGACAGCGAGCGCTGTGGCGACGATATGGCCCTCGGTCGGAAGAACGAGAGCGTTGCCATCCCGCTTCGGCTCGGGCTCGAACGGCTCGCCGCCGCTGAAATCCTGGTGCATGTCGCTCATCGACCGACCTCGGCGAAAGGAGGCAGGTGAATGCCGCGGCGCTCGACGATGGCCCGCAGCTCGCGACGCAGGAACTCGGCTGCATTGGTCCGCTCTTTGCGAGCGGCGGCATGAATTGCATCACGCAAACCGGGCTCGGCCCGCAAGTGGATATTCTCAGCAAGGATTGGTTGACGCATGGCGCCTAAACCTCCGATAAGTGCTGCTATTGTCATAGCATAAGCAACACGACAATTCAGGACATGGAAAGACGACGCGCCAAAATCGACAATAACGCTACAATACTTTGGCGCGCCTCCGGATTTATGTTCTAGGCTCGCTTCTTGATTTCCGGCATTTTCTTCTGTGAGAAGCGCCGGACCTCTTGAACCGTCACGGGGGTTTCAAGCCGATATCGGCCGTGGTGACCTTTGAAGGCCCCGGCGTGCCGTTCTTCCTGCATGGAGATGGTCAGCCCGGCTTTCCGGAGGATGTAGACGTAATGCGAGATCCTCGGCGCCGGGTTCTCCAGCGTGGTGAGGCCTTCCCTGCCCGCCTTCACCAACTCGTGGAGCATCCAGGCGAACCGCCCTTTGAACGTTGCCTGCCGCCTATCCTCTCCGACCAAGACGGAGATGAACGTCACAGGATCATAGGTGGCCGACATCATGCGCCCTCCTTTGCAGTGCCCGCGGCCAATTCCAGGCCGGCGATCAGTTCAGAGAGCAATGCGCGCTTGATTGAGATGCCTTTCCTCGTCGGCTTGGCCGCGGCAGTCGGATCTTCAAAGTTCGCGTAGATGCGGAGATCGAGCAGCTCGACGCCGCGAAAGGTGTCGAAGGAGATGACGACCTCCTCCCGCTTGTTCTTGGCGAAGCGGGCGATGACATGGGGCTCGCTCATCGGACACCTCCGAGCAGCTCGGGTCGGGCGCCGAAGTCGCGTTCCTCTTCCTGCCTGGCGCGCGACACGCCTTCCGACCGATAGGCTGCGGCGACATCGGCATGCCGCCGATCGCCGGCGAGATACGCCGCGAGGCCGTCGAGCTGGTTGTTGAGGAATAGCCGCAGAGCGACCTTTGAAACGGCCCATTGCCCGCCAACGTGGCGGCCGAGCCTGTGACGAGCGCACCAGAGGCGGATCGTCTGCGGTTTTCGCCCGGTCTGGGCGGAGGCCTCTCTTATGCTCAGAGCTTCCGAGCGGTCGAAGGGCTGTAAGGGTCCAACACCCATTCACTGTCTCCAGCTATTGCCGGGAGCCGTGACGGGGACGAAAATCCTAGAATCTTGCGCGGTGTGAAACGCAACACGGGTTGCGCAGCTCTTCGGTCTTTCCTATCCTCAGGCCGTCAAAGCACTCCAGCGATGAACCGAAGACGCTTCCCGGCCGTTTTCCTAGGACTCCCGGGGGCGTCTTCGCGCGCGCCCGGCATGGGCACACAATCCTAATCTGCCCGAGTGTGTTGCTATCCGCAACCTCGCGGTAGGATTTTTCACCATATCAACAGGCATTTTCGCCTATTTTTATCAAGCTCACCTGATAACAAGCCGTCGAGATGTCATGCCGGCGAGATATGAAGCCTGCTTTGGGGGTGGGAGGCGGCGGCGGGACTTGAACCCGCGGCCTCATCGTCCATACTGGAAGTGCCAACCACCAGCATGTCGAGACGATGCGCTCTGTCCGACTGAGCTACGCCGCCAAACTCATCATTCGTTATCGACCACCAGCTTCGGGCGCTTGCGAGCGAGCCGCTCCGCCTTCTCCTCTTGGTGCTTTTCGACCTGCTGCAGCTTCTCCTTTGCAAACGGAGAAACCTTCTCGATCAACCCGTTGAAGCTGTAGAGGTTGGTGGTGCTGCCTACCCTGGTATTTCGGCGTTCCGTCCGCTCCATGAACCCCGTCTTGCAAAGAGCGGTGATCCTCTTCTGAACGGTCCGTTCGGAGATCCGCAGAGCCTTTGCCACGGCCCCCACAGACGGATGCGGGAGATTCTCCTTCACCCACCAATAGTTCGACAGGTGGAGGATGATATTGATGTCGATCGCATCGAGGCCAAGCGCCTCCTGCTTTTCGATGATGATGCTCGGAAAGGCATTCCAGCCTGCCGCCAGCACCGTCTTCGTCCACTTCGCTTCATTCTTGCGGAGGGTTTCGACCTCTGCCTTTGATGCCGGCTTCGCCATCCTCGTCATCTCGCTGTTTGAGCCTTGCGACCAACATAGGCAGCGAAAACGCCGCTGGACAATGGGCCGACGCGAATCTGGGGGTGAACCTAATGACGCCCCTCCCCCGTCTTTAAC
>NZ_JAWDID010000059.1:0-33058 GCF_032464875.1 Allobosea rubneri | reverse complement strand
GCTCTATGTGGCGGCCGTGATCGACCTGTTCTCGCGCCGTGTCGTCGGCTGGTCGATGAAGGCGCAGATGACGGCGGGACTCGTCACCGACGCGCTCATCATGGCGATCTGGCGCCGCGGCAAGCCGGACGCGTTGCTGCATCACTCCGATCAGGGCAGCCAATACACCAGCCAGCACTTCCAGGAGTTGCTCGCCGAGAACGGCGTCACCTGTTCGATGAGCCGATCTGGCAACGTCTGGGACAACGCCGCGATGGAGAGCTTCTTCTCATCCCTGAAAACCGAGCGGATCAGGGGCAAGGTCTACCGAACCCGCGACGCCGCCAGGGCGGACGTGTTCGACTACATCGAGCGGTTCTACAACACCATCCGCAGGCACTCGACCATCGGCTATCTCAGCCCGGCCGAGTTCGAAAAGAAGGTGGGATTAGCTTAACCGAGCATCCACAGAACCGGCAGCAGGCCAAGCTTCATAAACAGGACAGGTCGAGCTCTACCGCCTGTGCGAGCTCACGACCGTCCGCATCCGCATTTCCTGCGGTGGCACCGAGAGAATTGCTTCAAGCAGTGAGGGTTGGGGGGAGTGCGCCCAGGCGACCTGTGTGCGCCTGAGGCGTACTTGTAACCCGCAGGTAACCACGGGCTTTCGGAACCGTTCAGAATTGGTGCCGCACCGCCCAGGCCAGAAAAGCAAAAAGCGCCGGGAAACCCGACGCTTGCATGCTTCTCATAACCTGAGATTGTCTGGAGCGGGCGAAGGGATTCGAACCCTCGACCCCAACCTTGGCAAGGTTGTGCTCTACCCCTGAGCTACACCCGCATCCGAGACATTCATCGCCGCCGCAGCGGCGATGGGCGGCTTATTGCCCATCGCCGCGAGGAGCGCAAGTGCCTTGTTGCAGGAATTTCACAACTCGCTGCCCGGTTCAGCCGGGGGCAATGCCTCGAGCTTGCCGCGGTGAGGGGAGAAAGCTAGGGATTTCCAGCTTTTCCGCGTTTCCCAGGGCAAAAATGACCGCGCCAATTTCTCCTCAGGATCTCGTCGCCGCCTTGGATAACCTCGGCATCACCACCACCCGGATCGACCACGAGGCCGTCTTCACCGTGGCCGAATCCAAGGAGTTGCGCGGCGCGATCAGTGGGCATCACACCAAAAATCTGTTCCTCAAGGACAAGAAGGGCCGGATTTTCCTGGTCTCGGCGCTGGAGAGCACGCGAATCGACCTGAAGCGCCTGCACGAGACGCTCGGGGCGAGCGGCAGGCTCTCCTTCGGCTCGGCCGAGCTACTGATGGAGAAGCTCGGCGTCACGCCGGGCTCGGTCACCGCTTTCGCGGTGATCAACGACCGGGCGGGCGATGTGACCATGGTGCTCGATGCCGGGCTGATGACCGGCGAGCCGATGAACTTCCACCCTCTGGTCAACACGGCGACGCTCGGCATTGCCCGCGACGACATGCTCGCCTTCCTGCGTTCGACCGGCCACGAGCCGCTGATCGTCGATCTGCCGGCGCCGCCCGAGCCTTGAGGCGTATGACCTGCACTGGCCATCGCATCAGATGCGCCAGGGGCAATGGACAGAACGGACGAAGCTCCCCATCTATGGGGCGCGGATCGGGCAGCGCTGCCCGGCTGTTTCGGTTGTCCGGGCAATCCCCTAAAAGGCAGGGCTACGACCCTGCCGGCGCGGAGCCCGGCTTGTTGGCGAGATGAAGGACGACCCATGCTGGTCAATGGCGAAGCGGCACCGGCCCCCGGGCTGATCAAGGACACGACGACGCAGGGCTTCCGTCAGGACGTCATTGCCGAATCGATGAACCAGCCGGTGCTGGTCGATTTCTGGGCGCCCTGGTGCGGCCCGTGCAAGCAGCTGACGCCGGTGATCGAGAAGGTGGTCAACGAGGCCGGCGGCAAGGTCAAGCTGGTCAAGATGAACATCGACGAGCACCCGGCGATCCCCGGCCAGCTCGGCATCCAGTCGATTCCGGCGGTGATCGCCTTCCAGCGCGGCCAGCCGGTCGACGGCTTCATGGGCGCCCAGCCGGAGGGCCAGATCAAGGCCTTCATCGAGAAGCTGGTCGGGCCGATGGGCCCCGGCCCGGTCGAGGAGATGCTCGCGGCGGCCGGCGAGGCGCTCGAGGCCGGCGATGCCGGCGGCGCGAGCGAGCTCTATGCCGAGGTGCTGGCGCTGGAGCCGGCGAATGTCGCCGCGATCGCCGGCATGGCCCGGCTGCATTTCGACGAGGGCGATATCGAGGGCGCCAAGGGCTTCCTCGCCATGGTGCCGGCCGACAAGGCCGAGGATCAGGCCGTGACGGCGCTGCGTGCCGCGATCGAGCTCGCCGAACAGGCGGCCTCCCTCGGCGACACCGCCGAGCTCGAGGCCAGAGTCGCGGCGAACCCGAAGGATCATCAGGCCCGTTTCGACCTCGCTCTCGCGCTGAACGCGCGCGAGCGGCGCGAGGAGGCGGTCGACCAGCTCATCGCCATTCTCAAGGCGGATCGGGGCTGGAACGAGGATGGCGCGCGCAAGCAGCTGCTGCAGTTCTTCGAGGCCTGGGGACCGATGGACGAGCACAGCGTCGCCGGGCGCCGCAAGCTCTCCACCGCACTCTTCGCCTAGATCGGAGGGGACCACGTGCAGATGGGCAGGCGCCGATGGGCATGAACGCGGTTTATCACGGGCCCGAGGATTGCCCGGCGGTGATCCCGCTGTTTCCGCTCAGCGGCGCGCTGCTGCTGCCGCGTGGGCAGATGCCGCTCAACATTTTCGAGCCGCGCTATCTCGCCATGGTCGATGACGCGATCCGCACCCATCGTGTCATCGGCCTGATCCAGCCCGAGCCGGAAAACGGCCGGCAATCGACGGCGCCGGCGCTGCTGCAGGTCGGCTGCCTTGGCCGCATCACTCAGTTCGCCGAGACGGGCGACGACCGCTACATCCTGACCCTGACCGGTATTTCCCGCTTCCGGCTGGTCGAGGAGCTTTCGGTCACCACCGCTTATCGCCAGGCCAGGGTCTCCTATGACGATTTCGCGGTCGATTTCCAGGCGCGGGCCGGCGAGGAGGCTGTCGACCGCGTGAGCCTGCTCAAGGCGCTGCGCAGCTTCGCCAAGGCGAACGAGCTCAAGATCGACTGGAAGGGCGTCAACGAGGCGCCCAACGAGGCGCTGGTCAATGCGCTCTCGATGATGTGCCCCTTCGGACCGCGCGAGAAGCAGGCATTGCTCGAGGCGCCTGACCTCAGGAGCCGGGCCGAGGTTCTGGTCGCGATCACGGAAATCGAGCTCGCCCGCGGCGGTTCCGATCCGGACACGACGCTGCAGTGAGTGATTTGCGGGTTTTCCCTCCGGCTGTCGTCCCGGGCGACCGGAGGGAGACCCGGGTCCCATGCCTGGACGTCTGCCGGAGAGGTTCAGGCAGACGTCCAGGCATGGATTCCGGATCGGCGCCGCTGACGCGGCTTGTCCGGGACGACCAGCTTCCTTTCAGATCAGGTGCTGTCCTTTGAATGTCGCGATGACCCAGTCTGGCGGTGCCGCCAGTTCGCCGGTGACCTATCCGCCGCGGCGCTCGATCGTCGCCTGGATCTTCTTCGACTGGGCGGCCCAGCCCTTCTTCACCCTGGTCACGACCTTCGTCTTCGCGCCCTTCTTTGCGGCTGCGCTGGCTTCCGACCCGGCGCAGGGGCAGGCGCTCTGGGGCTATGCGACGGGCTTTGCCGGGCTCTGCATCGCGCTGCTCTCGCCACTGCTCGGCGGCATCGCCGACCGAACCGGTCCGCGAAAGCCCTGGATCGCCAGTTTCGGGGCGCTGCTCGTCATCGGCTCCGGCATGCTCTGGTACGCCAAGCCCGGCTCGCCTGCGGCCGTGCCGATCGCGCTCGCCGGTTTCGTCATGGCGACGATAGGGGCCGAGTTCGCGACGACCTTCAACAACGCGATGATGACGCGGCTCGTGCCGCCCGAGCGTCTGGGGCGCCTGTCAGGTACCGGCTGGGCCGTCGGCTATCTCGGCGGGCTCGTCTCGCTGGCGTTGACGCTCGGCCTGCTCGCGGCCGATCCGCATACCGGCAAGACGCTCGCCGGCCTTTCGCCGCTGTTCGGGCTCGATGCGGTTACCCGCGAGGGCGATCGCTTCTCCGGGCCGCTCACTGCGCTCTGGTTCGTGATCTTCGTCGCGCCGATGTTCCTGCTGACGCCGGATACGCCGCGCACCGGCATATCCTTCCGGGAGGCCGCCGGCGGCGGCGTGGCACGGCTGAAGGCGACGCTGGCGGAGCTGCCGAGCCTGCCCGGGCTCGGCCGCTTCCTGCTCGCCAACATGATCTACCAGGACGGGCTCGTCGCGCTCTTCGCCTTCGGCGGCATCTACGGGGCAGGGGTGTTCGGCTGGCAGACGATCGAGCTCGGCGTGTTCGGCATCCTGCTCACCATCACCGGCACGCTCGGCGCCTTCCTCGGCGGCAAGCTCGACGATGCGGTCGGCGGCAAGCCTGTCATCCTCGGCGCCATCGCCTGCCTGCTCTTCGCTTGTCTCGGCATTCTCTCGCTGGGGCCGGGACAGGTCGCCTTCTTCATCGAGGCGACGCCGGCGGCCCCCGGCGATGGCCTGTTCGCCTCGCTGCCCGAGAAGGTCTATCTCGGGCTCGGCCTTCTGATCGGCATGGTGGCCGGGCCGTTGCAGGCCTCTTCGCGCAGCCTGCTCGCCCGCATCGCGCCGCCGGCGCGGATCGGCGAGTTCTTCGGCCTGTTTGCGCTGGCGGGCAAGGTCACCTCCTTCATGGGGCCGACCCTGGTCGCGCTGGCGACGACGCTCTTCGCCAGCCAACGGGCAGGCCTCGCTGTGCTGATCGCCTTCTTCCTCACCGGAGGCTGGCTGATCGCCGGCGTGAAGGTGAAGCGCGGCGGTTGATCGAGGGCGCGGGCGGCGCGACCTGCCCCCTCTCCCCTTGCGGGAGAGGGCTGGGGTGAGGGGGCGCGCGACGCTGGCCGTCTCGCCAGCTGCAATACGCTAACCGGAAACGGCAGCGCGACCCCTCATCCGGCGTATCGCGCTCCCCTTCTCCCGCAGGGGGAGAAGGGGAGCGCCCGCCCTACGGCAGCGCCTTCAGATACCGGACCGGCCGGCCGGGCGCCGCCGACTGGGCGGCGTGGACGATCGCGTTCGCGTCGATGCCGAAATGCCGGTAGAGGTCGGCGACGGTGCCGGTCTGGCCGAAATGCTCGACGCCGAGCGCCTTCTGCTTGTGGCCGTGGACGCTGCCGAGCCAGGCCAGCGTCGCCGGATGCCCGTCCAGCACCGAGACGATGCCGCAATCGCGCGAGAGCTCGCCGAGCAGGCGCTCGACATGGCTGGTGGCGCGATGATTGCCGCGCTGGCGCGCCCGCTCTGCCGCCTGCCAGCCGGCGTTCAGCCGGTCGGCCGAGGTAATGGCGAGCAGGCCGACATCGCGCCGGTCCTCGGCGAGCAGGCCGACGGCCTCGATCGCTTCGGGCGCGACCGCGCCGGTATAGGCGATCACCACCGAGGCGTTCGGCCCGGGCTTCCTCAGCCAGTAGGCGCCGTCGATGATGTCGCGCTCCAGCTCCGGCGTCATCGCCCGCTTGGGCTGCTCGACCTGACGGGTCGAGAGGCGCAGATAGACCGAGCCGCCGGTCTCGTCGCGCAGCCAGGTGCGCTCGTCCGGATCGCCCTCGCCATCCTTCTGCAGGTATTCGAACGACCAGCGCATCATCACGGAAAGCTCGTCGACGAAGGCCGGCTCGAAGGCGCAGAGCCCGTCCTGGCTCATGCCGATCAGCGGTGTCGCGATCGACTGGTGCGCGCCGCCCTCCGGCGCCAGCGTGACACCGGACGGCGTCGCGACGACCATGAAGCGGGCATCCTGGTAGCAGGCATAGTTTAGCGCATCGAGCCCACGCGAGATGAACGGGTCGTAGAGCGTGCCGATCGGGATCAGGCGCTCGCCGAAGATCGAATGCGACAGGCCGAGCGCCGAGAGGTTGATGAACAGGTTCATCTCGGCGATGCCGAGCTCGATATGCTGGCCCTTGGGAGAGAACTCCCATTTCTGCATCGAAGGGATGCGCTCGTCCTTGAAGGTGTCGGCCATCGAGGCACGCGCGAACAGGCCGCGCCGGTTGACCCATGGGCCGAGATTGGTCGAGACGGTGACGTCGGGCGCCGTGGTGACGATGCGGTCGGCCAGCGGCCCGCCGAGCTTGGCGAGCTCGTCCAGCACCTTGCCGAAGCCCATCTGCGTCGACATCACCGGCTGGATGCCGGCTTCCAGCTTTTCCGGCACGGGGAGGGCCGGCGCGCTGTAGCGGCGGCGCCCTTCGGAGAAGAACGGGATCCTGTCGAGGAAGGCGCGGATCTCGCTCTCGGGCAGGTCGAGGCCCTCGAACAGGTCCCATTCATGGCCCGGGCGGACCTGGTTGGCCTGCTTGAAGCCTTCCATCTGCTCCTTGGTCATCAGCCCGGCATGGTTGTCCTTGTGCCCGGCGAGCGGCAGGCCGAAGCCCTTGACGGTGTAGGCGAGGAAGCAGACCGGCCGGTCATGGTCGATCGCCTCGAAGGCCTCGAGGATCGAGGGCAGGTCATGGCCGCCGAGATTGCACATCAGCTTCGAGAGCTCGGCGTCGGAGCGCTTCTCGATCAGCTTGGTCACCGGGCCCTGATCGCCGAGATCGTCCATCAGGCGCTTGCGCCAGGCGGCACCGCCCTGGAAGGTCAGCGCCGAATAGAGCTGGTTCGGGCAGGTATCGATCCAGGCCTTCAGCCGCTCGCCGCCCTTCTCCTTGAAGGCTGCCTGCTGCAGCGAGCCGTATTTCAGGGTGACGACGTCCCAGCCGAAATTGCGGAACATCGTCTCGAAGCGGTCGTAAAGGCCCTCGCGGATCACCGCGTCGAGCGACTGGCGATTATAGTCGATCACCCACCAGGTGTTGCGCACGCCGTGTTTCCAGCCCTCCATCAGGGCTTCGAAGATGTTGCCCTCGTCGAGCTCGGCATCGCCGATCAGCGAGACCATACGGCCTTCGGGGCGGTCCTTGGCCCAGCCATGCGCCTTCACATAGTCCTGGGTCAGTGAGGAGAACAGCGTCTGAGCCACGCCTAGGCCAACCGAACCGGTCGAGAAATCGACGTCGTCGATGTCCTTGGTGCGCGAGGGATAGCTCTGCGCGCCCTTGTAGCCGCGGAAATTCTCGAGCTTCTCCTGCGTCTGCAGCCCCATCAGATAGTTGATGGCGTGGAAGATCGGCGAGGCGTGCGGCTTCACCGCGACCCGGTCCTGCGGCTTCAGCGCCGCCATGTAGAGCGCGGTCATGATCGTGGCGAGGGAGGCCGAGGAGGCCTGATGCCCGCCCACTTTCATGCCGTCGCCATTATCGCGCAGATGGTTGGCGTTGTGGATCGTCCACGAGGCCAGCCAGAGAATCTTCTTTTCCAGTTCGGCGAGAACGGGCAGGCGTGGGTCGGACATCGGGCGTGCTCCTTGGATTAGCGTATCATGCATATTCGCGCTGGCGAAAGCAGCTAAAGACGGAGCTGTGTGCTTCCAGAATTGGCGGGTTCCGCTAATCTTGAGCCGAGGAGCGAACATTCATGCCAAATCCAAAACTCGACGATATCGACCGCCGCATCGTTCAGGCCCTGCAGGCCGACGGGCGCATGAGCATTCAGGACCTCGCGGCGCAGGTCGGGCTGTCGCCGAGCCCCTGCGCACGGCGCGTCCGGCTGCTCGAGGATGCCGGGGTGATCAAGGGCTATGTCGCGGTGATCGACCAGGAGAAGCTCGGCCTGCCGGTCTCTGTCTTCGCCTCGATCAAGCTGGAGCGGCAGCGCGAGGAGGAACTCGACCGTTTCGGCGCGGCTGTGCAGCGCTGGCCCGAGGTGGCCGACTGCTATCTGATGACCGGCCAGCGCGACTATCTCCTGCGCATCATCGTCAGCGATCTTGCCGCTTATGAGCGCTTCCTGAAGGACAAGCTGACGAGGCTCGACAATGTCGCCTCGATCGAGTCGAGCTTCGCGCTCGGCCAGGTGAAGCGCTCCTTCTCCGTGCCGGTGGAACTGGGGGTGAGCTGATCAGGGGGCATGGCTGCGGAGGGTCGGCGGAGTCGCCACTGACGCACGCTGTCTTCGCCTCGGGCTTCACTCGCCGCGAAGCTGCTGACGCCAGGCCGGAAACGACGATGCTGGAACTGCGCCCGAACTGCGAACTCTGCAACCGCGACCTGCCGCCGGCCTCTCTGGAGGCGCGGATCTGCAGCTATGAGTGCACCTATTGCGCCGACTGCGCCGAGCGGGTGCTGGAAAACGTCTGTCCCAGTTGCGGCGGCGGCTTCGTCCAGCGTCCGATCCGCCCGGTCAACGATCTGCGCGGCATCGGACTAGGCCTCGCCAACCGTCCGCCATCGACCGCCCGCAAGCACTCGCAATGGACGGAAGCGCAGCGCCGCGAGCTGACCGAGCGCCTGCGCGCCGTGCCGCCGCAGGAGCGGTGACAGGCACTCTTTTGCCTGAAATGACCGGTGTTTAGAGCCGGTGGCGGAATCGATTTCTCAGAGAGCTGTCCGATCGTGGCCCTAAGGCTATCGTCCCCGCTTCGTCTCCAGGCTCTTGCTCCAGCGCGACAGCGAAAAGCAAATCAGCCAGTAGATCCCGCCGGAGAAGACATAGGCCTCCATGCTCATGCCGACCCAGTTCGGGTCGGCGAGCGAGGCCTGGGCGATGCCGAGCAGGTCCAGGATCGAGACGACGAGGACGAGCGTGGTGTTCTTCACCAGCGCGATGAACTCGTTGGTGATCGCCGGCAGCGAGATGCGCAGCGCCTGCGGCAGGATGATGAACCAGGTCGCCTTCCAATAGGTCAGGCCGAGCGCGGTCGCCGCCTCGCGCTGGCCGGAGGGCAGGGCCTGCAGGCCGCCGCGAACCGCTTCCGCCATATAGGCCGCGATGCAGAAGCCGAGCCCGATCACCGCCCGTGCCAGCCGGTCGACGCCGATGCCCGAGGGCATGATCAGCGGCAATAGCAGCGATGCCAGGAAGATCACCGCGATGATCGGCACGCCGCGCCAGAACTCGATGAACAGCACGCTGATCAGGCGGATCACCCTGAGCTGCGATTGCCGCCCGAGCGCCAGCACGATGCCGAGTGGGATCGCGATCAGGCTGGCATAGATCGAGATGAAGACGGTCAGCATCAGACCGCCCCATTCGCGCGTCTCGACGGGCCTGAGGCCGAAGCCCCCGGCAAGCAGCCAGACGCCGAGTGGCGGCAGGATGACGAGCGCCGCCAGAGCGAGTTTGAGCTTCAGCCGCTGCGGCGCAAACACCAGCCCAGCGCCTGACAGCGCGAACAGGATGCCGGCGAGATCGGCGCGCCAGCGCTCCTCCTGCGGGTAGAGCCCGTACATGAACTGGCCGAAGCGGGCGCGGATGAAGACCCAGCAGGCCCCGCCCGAGGCGCAGTCCTCGCGCGTCGTGCCGCGCCAGGTCGCGTCGATCAGCGCCCAGCGGATGATCGGGATGGCGATCCAGGCGATGAGGAGGGCGAGGATGAGGGTGACGACCGTTGTCACCGGCGTGCCGAAGAGGCGCTCGCGCCAGCTCTGGGAGGTTGCGGTGGCGGCGCTCATCGGGTCACCAGCGCGATCCTGGCATTGTACCAGTTCATGAAGGCGGAGACCGCGAGGCCGATGACGAGATAGACCGCCAGCGTCATCGCGATGATCTCGATCGCCTGGCCGGTATTGTTGAGCGCAGAGCCCATGAATAGGCTGACCACGTCGGGATAGGCGATCGCGGCGCCGAAGGACGAGTTCTTCAGCACATTGAGATACTGGTTGGTCATCGGCGGCGTCATCACCCTGAGCGCCTGCGGGATGGTGACGAGGCGCAGCGTCTGGGCAGGCCGCAGCCCCAGAGCCGCCGAGGCCTCGATCTGGCCGTGCGGCACGGACTGGATGCCGCCGCGCACGATCTCGGCGATGAAGCCGGCCGTGTAGGTCACCAGCGCCGCCAGCAGCGCGACGAATTCGGGGATGACGACGAAGCCGCCGCGATAGTTGAAGCCGCGCAGCACCGGGATGTCCCAGCGCGTCGCCAGGCTCGCCCAGCTCAGGGCCAGCACGGGCACCAGCACGAGCAGGACCAGGCTGACGACAAGCAGCGGAGCGTCCTGCCCGGTCGCTTCCTTCCGCCGCCGCGCCCAGCGGGCGAACAGCCATTGCGCGACGAAGGCCGCCAGGATGACGCCGAAGGCCCAGTGGAAATTCGCCGGGGCGTCCGGCAGCGGGATGGTCAGCCCGCGATTGTTGAGGAAGGCGACGCCGAAGACGCTGATGCTCTCGCGCGGCGAAGGCAGCGCGGCGATGACGCCGAAATACCAGAACAGCACGAAGAACAGCAGCGGGATATTGCGGACGAACTCGACATAGGCCCCGGCCAGCGCCGAGACGAGCCAGATCGAGGAAAGGCGGGCGATGCCGATCGCGAAGCCGAGCAGCGTCGCCAGCACCAGCGAGACCGCGGTGACGAACAGCGTGTTGGCGACGCCGGCCCAGAACAGCGCGAGAATGTTGTCGGACTGGGTGTAGTTCGTCAGCACGAACGGCACGTCGATGCCGGAGGTGCGCCAGAGGAAGTCGAAGCCCGACGCGATACCGGCCTTGACCATGTTCTCCGAGGCATTGCGGATGAAATAGACCAGCAGGCCGACGAGGCCGATCAGCACCGCCGCCTGGTAGAACCAGTCGCGGACGCGCTTGTCGTTGATGAAGGCGAGGGCTTTGCTCACGATCGCAGGCTCGCTGGGAAAGGCTGAAAGAGCGGGCCGTCATTCCGGCCGGAGCGAAGCGGAGGGCCGGAATCCATCGCTGGACTCCGGCGCCTTTCGATGGATTCCGGAGCTGCGCCGCGTTGCGGCTTGTCCGGAATGACGGCGCTCAGCTCGCCTGGCCGGGCCGCCTTGCTCTCACTGGAACGGCGGCGTGAACAGCAGGCCGCCCTTGGTCCAGAGCTGGTTCTGGCCGCGCTCGAGCTTCAGCGGCGAGCCCATGCCGACGGTGCGCTCATAGCTCTCGCCATAGTTCCCGACCTGCTTGATGACCTTGTACATCCAGTCGTCGGGGAGCCCCATCATCGCGCCGAAGCCGCCCTCGGCGCCGAGCAGGCGGCGGACCTCGGTGTTCTTCGAGTTCGCCTTCATCTCGTCGACGTTCTTCGAGGTCACGCCGAGCATCTCGGCGGCGATCGTGCCGTTCAGCACCCAGCGCACGATCAGCTGCCAGCGTTCGTCGCCCCAGCGTGTCACCGGCCCCTGCGGATCGTTCGAGATCGGCTGGGTCAGGATGACGTGCTCGTCCGGAACCTTGAGCTTGGCGCGCTGGCCGGCGAGGGCGCCGACGCCGGCGGTGTAGGCGTCGCAGCGGCCGGAATCATAGGCGGTGATGGCGTCGTCGTTCTTCTGGAAGTTGGTGATGGTCACCTTGAGGTTGCGCTCGCGGAACCAGTCGGCGGCGTTCTTCTCCTCCGTCGAGCCGGCGGCGACGCAGATCGAGGCGCCGTCGAGGTCGGCCGCGGTCTTGGCGTTTGCCTTCTTGCGGACGATGAAGGTCTGGCCTTCGTAGAAGTTGATGCCCTGGAAGTTCAGGCCGAGCGTCGCATTGCGCGAGAAGGTGATGGTCGAATTGCGCGAGAGCAGGTCGACCTGGCCCGATTGCAGGATCGGCCAGCGCTGCTGCACCGAGGTCGGCGTGAACTTGACCTTGGTCGCGTCGCCGAGCACGGCCGCAGCGAGCGCCTTGCAATAGTCGACGTCGAGGCCGGTCCATTCGCCCTTGTCGTTGGCGAAGGAGAAACCGGGCAGGCCGAGATGCACGCCGCATTCGATATGGCCGCGGGCCTTGACCGCGTCGAGCGTCGGGCTCGGCGCGAGCTGCTGGGCGAGCGCCATTGAGGCGCTGCCGGCGAGGATGGCCCCTGCCAGATAGATGGTCTTCATGTCCTGTTCCCCTGCGTCCTTAGGCGTCATGCGCGGCGCTGGGGCTGACTATGCAACAGACGCACCAAGAGAGGTAGGGGGGACGATAGGACTAGCTGACGTCCGGTGTCACCAGCCCCGTTGGGCCTTGATTGCCTTCTTCTGCATGTCCTTCTGGGCCCGCCAGTAGTCCATCTGGCCCTGCCGCTGCATCTCGTAATAGTCGCGGATGCGCTCCTTGCGGGAGGTCGAGTTGCGGTAGTCCTTCCAGTCGTAATGGTCGTCATGGACATCGTCATCGTCGCCGAGCGCGTCGAGGAAGTTCTTCAGCAGCGAGCGGGCCGGTTCGATCGGCAGGGACTGCACGCCGGCAGGGAGCGGCGCGAAAGCAGGCGCGGCGATTGCGGCCGGCGAGGCCGCGACGAAGGCGGCCAGGCTCAGGATCAGGGCAGGGCGGAGCATCATGTCGAGCATCCTCGGTGTCGTCGGCATCACTGGGCAGGGGTGCGGTTGAAAAGATGCGGCAGCTCGGGGCTGAGCCAGCGCATCTGCGTGATCCTGCCGTTGTTGTCGGGCTCGAAGCGCAGCCGGGTGAAGGCTTCGCCGCCGCTCATCGCTGCGGGACCCGCGAAGTCGCCGACCGGGGCGAGCGTCGCCGAGAACAGGAAGGGATCGTCTCGGCTTGCCGTGAGCAGGCCGATGGCCTCCGTCGTTTCCAGCTTCATCTGCAGGTTGCCGTTGACCAGGGAGACCGTCGCGTCGCCGAGAATCGGCGAGACGTAAGTTCCGGCGAGGGCGGCGGCATTGGCCGGCAGCGGCCCCGGCACGAAGCCGGCGGCCTCCTTCAGCGCGGCCTCGCGCTTGGCCTTCGAGGCCGCGGCGCCGAGCGGGATGTTGTCGACGGTCGGATTGCCGAGGACGCGATCGTAGAACCACATCGCCAGCGAATCCGGCATGCCGGTGTTCTCGAGATTGGTCAGGATGACGATGCCGGTCCTGGCATCCGGCAGGAAGCCGGCATGGGCACCGAAGCCGGAGGTGCCGCCATTATGCCAGATGATCCGGCCGCGCGGCGTCGCGCTGGCGACCCAGCCGACGGCATAGGCCGTGCGCTCGTTCATCGCGACGCGCGGCGTCCAGGTCACGTCGAGATTCTCCTCGGAGACGACGACCTTGCCGTCGAAGATGCCGCGGCCGAGCTGCAGGCGCAGCCATTTCGCCATGTCGGGCACGTTCGAGTTCAGCGCTCCGGCCGGGCCGAGCGCATAGGGGAAGGCGGGATGGAAGGGCACCGCGATGGGCGCGGCGTCGAGCCGGTGACCCATGGCATGGTCCGGTGCCTTCTCGATTGCCTCGGCGGTCGCCGTGGTCGCCGCCATGCCGAGCGGGTCGAGCACGCTGCGCTTCAGCGAGGCGAACCAGGACGGCGTGCCGTTGGCCTTGGCGACGATCTCGCCGCCGACGACATGCGGGATGTTGAGATAGCGGAAATCGGAGCGGAAGGCGCCGAGCTGCGGCGCCACCCGCAGCGAGCGGATCAGCGTTTCCTTGTCGAAGCCGAGGAAGGCCAGCGCGTCGTTCACATAGGGCGTCAGCCCGGAGCGCTGCGCCGCGAGATCGAGCACGCGGAAGTCGCGGGTGATCCAGGGGTCCGAGAGCTGGAAGGCGGGATGGTGATCGATCACCGGGTCGTTCCAGCCGATCCGGCCGGCATCGACAGCCTGCGCCAGCGTCACGCCGAGAAACGCCTTGGTGGTCGAGCCGACCTGGAACAGCGTCTCGGCGTTCACAGGCTCGGGCTTGCCCTGCGCCTTGAGGCCGAAGCCCTTGGCGTAGATCAGCTTGTCGTCGTGGACGATGCCGACGGCGACGCCCGGCACCGAAAAAGCCTTCATGCCGGCGGCCACCTGCTTCTCCAGCTCCGGTAGCAGTGCCTTGATCGATGCCTGACTCGGCTCCTGTGCTTGGGCTGCGCCGCTGACCGCCAAGGCGCCGGCGAGCGCGAGGCCGCGCAGCACGGGTGTTCCTAGGAATCGCTTCATCAAGTCGCTCCAGGGTATTGAAAAAGGCCGAGAAATCGCGGCGAGGATACGCTGCGGGCCGGGCAGGAGGCCGCAAGCTCGCATGGTCTTGTCTGCCGCTAGGTAAACAGAATCGGGAGATTCTGACCAGATTGCCGTGACGCGCGAGTGTCACCCCGGCAGGAAGGCGAGCCTGCCATCGGCGTCGCGCACGATCTCGACCGCGCTGCCATAGAGCGCGACCAGATTGTCCTGCGTCAGCAGGGCGGTGGCCGGTCCGCTTGCCAATGCCCGCCCATCGCGCAGCAGCATCACCCGGTCGGCATAGCGCAGCGCCTGGTTCGGATCGTGCGTGGTGAACAGCACGCCGAGCCCCTCGGCAGCGAGACGGCGGATCTGCGCCATCACCTTGCCCTGGTTGCCGAAATCGAGGCTGGCGGTCGGCTCGTCGAGGATGATGTAGCGCGGCTCCTGCGCCAGGGCGCGGGCGACGAGCGCGAGCTGCCGTTCGCCGCCGGAGATCTCGGTATACGGGCGCTCCGCCAGTGCCGCGATGCCGAGCCGCTCCAGCATGGCCCGCGCGACGGTGCGGTCATGGGCCGAGGGGGCGGCGAAGAGCCCGGCATGGGCGGTGCGGCCCATCAGCACCATCTCGGCCACCGAGAAGGCGAAGGTGCCGGCATGAGCCTGCGGCACATAGCCGAGTGCTCGCGCCCGCGCGCCGAAGCCGAGCGACTCCAGCGCTTGCCCGTCGAGACGAAGGCTTCCGCCCCGCGCCGGCAGCAGGCCGAGCATGGTCTTGAGCAGGGTGGTCTTGCCGTGACCGTTCGGGCCGAGCAGGGCCATGACCTCGCCGGCCTGCAAAGCGAGCTCGATGTCGCGGCCGATCTCGCGCGCAGGGTAACCATAGGCAAGGGCGCTGGCGGCAAGGCTCACGACCAGCCTCCGCGGGCCGAGGCCAGCAGCCAGATGAAGAAGGGTGTCCCGACCACGGCGGTGAGGACGCCGAGCGGCGTTTCGACCGGAGCGGCGGTACGGGCGAGGGTATCGATGGCCAGAAGATAGCCGCCGCCGAGGATTGCGGCCGTCGGCAGCAGGCGGCCGAAATCGGGTCCGACCAGGAAGCGCGCCAGATGCGGCACGACGAGGCCGACCCAGCCGATGATGCCTGCGGCTGCGACGCTGGCCGCAGTCACCAGCGTCGCCGCGGCGACGATCGCGATGCGCAAGGGGCCGGTGGCGAGGCCGAGCGCGCGCGCCTCCTCCTCCGGCAGCGACATCACGTTCATCCGCCAGCGCAAAGCGAGCAGCATGCCGGTTCCGATCAGGACAGGGCCCAGCAACGGCACGAGGTCGGGCCTCGCGGTACCGGCGAGACTGCCGAGCAGCCAGAAGGTGATCGCCGGCAGCTGATTGTAGGGGTCGGCCCAGTATTTGATCAGGCCGATGCCTGCCCCCAGCAGCGAGCCGACGACGACGCCGGTCAGTACCAGCACCAGCACCGGATCGCCGCGCCTGATCGTCGAGCCGACGGCATAGACCGCCCCGACCGCGACGAGCCCGCCGGCGAAGGCGGCGAGCTGGATCGCCAGCAGGCCGAGCGAGAAATAGATGCCGATGACCGCGCCGAGCGCCGCGCCTGAGGAGGCGCCGAGGATGTCGGGAGAGACGAGTGGGTTGCGGAACAGGCCCTGGAAGGCGGCGCCGGCAACGGCGAGCGCCGCGCCGCACAGGATCGCCGCGAGGACGCGGGGACCCCGAATATTCCAGATCACCGTCTCGATCTGTGGCTGCAGGCCCGAAGGCGTGCCGGTAAGCCAGGACCAGATCGACCGGAGGATATCGGCCGGGCCGACCGGAAACCGCCCGAGCGCGAAGGCGGCGATCACGGCGAGGCCGAGCAGTCCGAGGGCGATCAGGTTGCCGCGCAGGGAAGGTGATGCCAAGGGGTTATCCCCGCCCCGCAAGCACGCGGTCGAGCTGTGCCTCGCTCGGCGTCACCTGGTAGAACAGGGTGTGGAAATCGCGGGCGAGTGGGCGGATCTCTTCCGGGAACTGCGCCGGGTAGAGCAGCTTCGCCAGCCACCAGAGGCCGATCATCCGGTTGACCGAGGGCGGAAAGTCGACCCAGCCGAAGGGCAGCTTCGGCGAGAGATGCACCCGGCCCTCGCGCACCGCCCTGACCCCGGCCCAGTTCGGATCGCTGCGTACGCTTTCGGCGAAGGCAAGGTCGATGGTGACGATCACATCCGGGTTCCAGCTCAGCACCTGTTCCAGCGAGACCTGGGCGAGGCCGCTGCCCGGTTGCTCCGCGGCGACATTGCGGGCGCCGAGGAAGGACAGAGTCTCGACATTGATCGAGCCGCCGAGGCCGGTCTCCAACCCGCGTGGGCCGCGGGCATAGTAGACGCTCGGCCATTGCTCTGCCGGGATCGCGGCAATGCGGCCGCTTATCGTCGCCATCGTCTCCTCGCACCAGCGCGCCAGCGTCTCGGCCCGCTCGCCGCGACCGGTCAACTGGCCGAGGATGCGATAGCTCGCTGGAATCTGCGCGAAGCGCCCGTCCAGCAGCGCATAGGGAATGCCGGTCTGGCTCTGGACGCGTTCGGCGAGCTCGACATAGGTGCGGCCGGTCGAGCCGGAATCGATGATCAGATCCGGCTTGAGCTGCAGCACGGCCTCGAGATTCGCGCTGTTGCCGCGCCCGGTGATGCGGCCGATCTCCGGCCTGTCGCCGACACCCGGAAGCAGGAATTCGCGCTCCTCCGGCCGGTTGGCGCGCGGCCAGCCGAGCAGCAGATCGGGGGCGAGCGTGTAGATCTGGATTGCGGCCGGCGGCCCGGCCGGGAAGATGCGTTCGACCTTGCCCGGGATCGGCACCTCGCGCCCGGCACCGTCGCGAACTGTCGCGGCGCGGGCGAGGCGCGGCGCCGCCAGTACGGCTGCGACGCCGGCCAGCAGGGCGCGTCTGTCAGGACGCAGCATGCGATTTCTCCGCTCGGGCGGCAGAATGCGGGCAGCGCCAGGGCTTGATGTCGACCAGCGGCGTGCCGTCGAGGCAGTCGAGTCCGCGCACCAGCAGGACGCCATCCTCGACGCCCTCCAGCTTCACCCGCGACAGCGCGATTGGGTTCGGCCGCACTGGCGAGCGCAAGGCGAAGGTGCCGGAGACGGTGCCGCCACGTGGGGTTTGCGTCAGCAGGTCACGCCGCGCCTCGTGCATCCAATAGAGGATGTCGAGCTCGTCGAAGGCCTCGACGCCGAGCAACGCCGGGCGAAAGGCCGGGTCGAGCTCGATCCGGCAGAGCGGCCCATCCTGGCTGCCGCGGCGCGGGCACTGGTCGCGTGTCGCGAAAGGTGTGCGGATGCGACCGATGAAGACGAGATGCGCATCGTTCCGCGCGGGCAGGGGGGCTTCGGTTTCGCCCGGCCGCGTCGCTTGCCAGTCCATGGCCGCCGTCCTGTTCCGTTCAAGGTTCGGCACGCGGCAGTCCAGGCGCCGAGAAGCCATGCTTCGCCAGGATCGTCTGCCCTGCCGGCGACAGGATGAACATGGCGAGCCGGTAGCCGTTTGGCGAGGCCGTATTGAGCACCGTCAGCCCGTAATCGGCGCCGACCGCGAGCGCCGGCGGCAAGCGGACGAGCCGGATTCCCGGCTGCTCCTGCGCCAGGGGCTGGGCGTTGGTGCAATAGGCCAGAAAGATGTCGGCCTCGCCGCTGGCGATCTTGTGGCCGTAGACATTGACGCCGGCCGGCGCCGGCACGCTGGTCGCGCTGCCGGTGAGCTGCAGCGCCTTCGCTTCGAGGGCAGCTCGGGCTCCTGCCTTCACCGCCTCGGCGCGGGCGAATACGGCGAAGGCATAGTCGCCGGACGGGTCTGCGCGCGGCGTCGAGGTGCCGAGCTTCACCTTGGCATCGAGCAGGCGATCGAGCAGGGTCTCGCTTGTCACCGCCAGATCCGGCCGAACGAAGGCGCAGAGCTCGTTGCGGGCGAAGAGCACGACCGGCCCCGCGGCACCGGCCTGCGCCAGTGCCTGCGGGTGTTCCATATTGGCGGAGGCGAAGACCTCGGCGGCTTCGCCCTTGGCGATACGGTCATGCAGCAGGCCGGAAGCCCCGTAGACGGGCTTCACGGCGAGCTTCGTCTGCGCCTCGAAAGCCTGCGCCACCTCGGTCAGGGCGCCGCGCAGGCTGCCGGCCGCATGCAGGAGCACCGGCTCCTGCGCCGCTACGGTCCCGGCCATCAAGCAGACAAGTCCGGCGAGTGCGAGGCGGCGCACGACGTCACGCCCCGGCCTGCCCGGCGTTCGGGAAGAAGAGCTGCTGGCCGTCGATCTTGTAGTCGGCAATCGCCTTCTGGCCCTCCGGGCTGGTCAGCCAGTCGGCGAAGAGCTTGCCGTCGTTGAACTTGACGTGCGGGTGCTTGGCGAGGCTGACCGACATCACGCCGTACTGGTTGAACAGCCGCTTGTCGCCCTCGACCGAGATCACGAGGTCGCCACGGTTCTTGAACGAGATCCAGGTGGCGCGGTCGGAGAGCACATAGGCGCTCATCGCGCCCGAGGTGTTGAGGGCGGCGCCCATGCCCTGGCCGATCTCGCGATACCACGGACCCTTCTGCGCGGCGATGTCGATGCCGGCCGCCTTCCAGAGATTGAGCTCGGCGGCATGGGTGCCGGATTTGTCGCCGCGCGAGACGAAGGGCGCGCCCTTCTCCTGGATCTTCTTCAGGGCGGCGACGATATCCGTCGTCCCGGCGACGCCGGCCGGATCGGATTTCGGCCCGATCAGCACGAAGTCGTTGTACATCACCGGACGGCGCTCGGTGGAGAAGCCCTCCTCGACGAATTTCAGCTCCTGCGCTTTGGCATGGACGAAGACGACGTCGGCATCGCCGCGCCGCGCCGTGTCGAGCGCCTGGCCGGTGCCTTGCGAGATGACGCGGACCTCGATCCCGGTCTTCTCCTTGAAGATCGGCAGGATATGGCCGAACAGCCCGGAATCCTGGGTCGAGGTCGTCGACGCCACGGTGATGAAGCGGGTTCCGGTGGGCGCCGTCGCGGCCGGCGGCGCCGCGGCGGGAGCCTGCGCGAGGGCATGGCCGGAAAGGCCCAGGAACAGCCCGGCGGCGATGACGGAGCGGCGGTGGATCAATGACATTGTTTCATCCCCTTGGTTTCTGTCGGACATGTTCCTTCAGACCTCGTTATGCCGCGCCACTCTCCGGCCTGGCCTTTGGCTGACCGGCAAAGAGTTCCGCGGCGCCTCGAAGGATTGCTCGGCGCGCTGCGGAGCATCCTTCGAGATCTGTCTGCCACCGCTCCTCGGGATGAGGGCGGAGGCTGTGACGGGCGGCGCGCGGCATCACCACAGCAGCTCTCCTGCCAGGAAGGCGCGCGCCTCGGCCGATTGCGGGCCGGCGAAGAAGCTGGCGGCAGCCGCGTCCTCGACCAGGCGGCCGCGATGCAGGAACAGCACCCGGTCGGCGAGGCGGCGGGCCTGGCCGAGATCATGGGTCGACATCATCACCGTGATCCCCTCGGCGACGAGGACGGTGAGCAGTTCCTCGATCTGGCGCGTCGCGGCCGGGTCGAGCTGCGAGGTCGGCTCGTCCAGGAAGAGCAGTTCCGGCCGCAGCGCCCAGGCGCGGGCGATGGCGAGGCGCTGCTGCTCGCCGCCGGAGAGCAGTCGTGCCGGCTGCGCCGCGCGCTCCGCCAGGCCGAAGCGGGCGAGCGCCTGCTGCGTGCGCGCCTTGCGCTCGGTGCCTGCCGTGCCGGACGCCGCCAGCGCATGAGCGATATTGGCCTCGACCGAACGGCGCAGCATGATCGGCTTTTGGAACACCATGGCATGGCGCTTGGCCTGCCTTCTGGCGGCGTGCTGGCCGCCCGGCGCGTCCGCCCAGCGCACCGCCCCGCGGCTCGGATTCAGCAGGCCGTGGCAGAGCCTGAGCGTCAGCGACTTGCCGGCGCCATTGGGGCCGAGCACCACCGTCAGGCCGCCGGCCGGGATGACGAAGCTGTTCGGCTGCAGCAACTGCTTGCCGCCGCCGGAGAAGGAGACGGCGTCGACGGTGAGCGGCAGGATCGAGGTCGCGTCAAGCATGGCGCCTATCCCGCATAGCGTGCGCCGATCCGGCTCGCGCCGAAGGCGACGGCGTTGATGGCGAGCGTCAGCGAGAGCAGGACGAGGCCGAGGCCGAGCGCCAGCGGCAGGTCGCCCTTCGAGGTTTCGAGCGTGATCGCCGTGGTCATGGTGCGGGTGTAGCCGGCGATGTTGCCGCCGACGATCAGCACGGCGCCGACCTCGGCGCTGGCCCGGCCGAAGCCGGCGAGCAGGGCGGTCGCCAGCGAGAAGCGCCCGTCGAACAGCAGCGTCGGGATCGCCCGCATGCCTTCGAGGCCGACCGAGCGAAGATGGTCGCGATACTCGCCCCAGAGATCCTCGATGACCTGTCGGGTCAGCGCGATCACGATCGGCAGCACCAGGATGACCTGGGCGATGATCATCGCGGTCGGGGTGAACAGCAGGCCGAGCGGTCCGAGCGGCCCGGAGCGCGACAGCATCAGGAAGACGGCGAGGCCGGCGACGACCGGCGGCAGCCCCATCAGCGCGTTCAGGCAGACGATGATCGCCGAGCGGCCGGGAAAGCGCGCCAGCGCCAGCGCGGCGCCCAGCGGCAGGCCGACCAGCGCCGCGACCGCGACCGCGGTCAGCGTCACCCGCAGCGACAGGCCGACAATGCCGAGGAAGTCGGGATCGAGCCCGACCACCAGCGCAAAAGCCGCCTGGAATACTGCGCCGACCTCCACACCCCACTCCCGCCAATGCCCGCATCCGATTGCAAGCATTTGCAATTGGTAGAGTTCAATGCGACCAAAAGCCAATCTCGTAGCCTGTGCAGACAGGAACATGCAGGTGCAGGATCAATCCTGGCTGACCACTGAGGAAGCCGCCGCCTATGTCCGGCTCAAGGAGCGCAAGCTCTACGAGCTCGTCGCGCAGGGCGCCGTGCCCTGCACCAAGGTTTCCGGTAAATGGCTGTTCCCGCGCGGCGGTCTCGACCGCTGGCTGGAGGCCGGTCTGGCACGCCCCGACGGGTTCGAGCCGGCGCCGCCACCGCCGATCGTCGGCGGCAGCCAGGATTCGCTGCTCGAACTCGCCATTCGTGAATCGGGCTGCGGGCTCGCCTTGCTGGCAGAGGGCTCGCAGGCCGGGCTCGACCGTCTGCTGCGCAACGAGGTTGCGATCGCGGCGCTGCATCTCCACGCCACGCCCGATGATGACGCCGCCAATCTCGTGGCGATCCGTGCCGAGGGCATGCTGCACGATGCGGTGGTGATCAATTTCGCCCGGCGCGAGCAGGGCCTGCTGCTGGCGCCCGGCAATCCGCTGGGGCCCGACGGCCTCGCCTCGGCCATCGCGCAGGGCGCGCGTTTCGCCCAGCGCCAGCGCGGCGCCGGCGCGCAATTGCTGCTGCAGAGCCTGCTGGAGCGGGCCGGGGTCGGCTCGGGCAGGATGGTTGCCGCGGAGGGCATCTGTGCCACCGGGCAGGATCTCGCGCTGGCGATCCGCAATGGCCGTGCCGATTGCGGCATCGCGGCGCGCGCCATCGCCACGGCCTTCGGCCTCGAATTCCTGCCGCTGGTCTGGGAGCATGTCGACCTCGTCATGCGCCGGCGCACCTATTTCGAGCCCGGTCCGCAGAAGCTGCTGGCCTGGATGCGCAGCCCCGACATGGCGGCGCGCGCGCGGGAATTCGGCGGCTATGACCTTTCGCTCAGCGGGACGATCCGGCTCAATCGCTAGCAGGCTTGTGTGCGGCCCGGCTTCTGCCGAAATCGCGCCAGGCGCAGACGCGATGCACGAATTCGCGGTCCCGCGCCGCCTCGCCGAAGGGCGCGACGGGCCAGGGCCAGCTCTGGTCCTCCGGCGGCAGCGTGACGCCGTACATCAGGTCGAGCCGGTCATGGATCGCGCCGTCGCGTTCGCGCTCGACCATCTCGACATCGCTGATCAGGCAGACGCGCGCCCTGAAGCGCGCGAGACCGTCGAGATGCCAGGCGATGCAGCGGGCCGGCAGGTCGGCCGGGAGCGTGGCGGCCCGCTCCGGGTGGTCTTCCAGCCAGTCCGCCACCGGCCAGGCGAGCTGCGAGAGCAGGTTGGCCGAGACGACGAAATCAACGGCCTCGTCGGCGATCAGATCGGCGAGCGGGTCCGCGCGGCCTTCCGCTTCGCCTGCGAGCCAGGCCATGGCGCCGGTGAGATCGCAGGTCAGGAGGCGGATGTTGCGGCGCGGCAGAAGCCGCAGGCGCACCAGCGGCAAGTGCACGATGTCGACCAGCACGACCTCTTCGAACTGCCGGCAGAGCTGATCAAGAGGAACGTCGCGGACGAGGCCGGAGCCGAGGATCACGGCTTTGCGCCGGCGCGGCAGCGCAGCTGCAGCTTCGGCGACAAGCTTGCGGCAGCGGGCATGATGATCGGCCCAGGCACGGCGCTGGCGCAGGCCACGCGACCATAGCGCCACGCTTTCCTGCAGCAGCCCGAAGCGGCGTGCGAGCGGTTCGGCCGGAGTCAGCGCGCGCAGGGCGAGCTCGGCCAGCATGCGCTCAGGTGAGGGCGCCGCGCGCCGCCACCGGCCAGACTGCCTCGACATGGGCATCGGGCCCGTGCAGGCCGCGGACGCAGACATACCAGTCGTGCAGGTTGACGGTCGGGTCGCAATGGCCGGGCACCAGCAGCAGCCGGTCGCCGCGATGGGGCAGGGCGACCGGGTCTCCGGTGAGGACGCCGTGCTCGTCGGAAGGCTTGGTGTAGACCACGCCTTCGCGCCGGAAGGCTGTCGGCATGCCGGAGTCGACCGCTGCCGTCTTGTGCCCGGCATCGACTATGGCGCGGTCCGGGACCGGCTTGCTCATCACGCCTGCCAGAATGAACAGCGCATGCTCGAAGGTCTGGAAGGGCGAGCCATCGGCATTGCGGTTGCGGGCGTAGTCGGCGTCCATGAAGATGTAGGAACCGGCCTGCAGCTCGTTCCAGATGCCGGAGCGGCCTTCGAGGTCGAAGGTGCCGGTGCCGGCGCCGCTGACGATCTCGCAGGGCAGGCCGACCTGGCGAATGCGGTCGACCACGTTGCGGGTCAGGAAGCCGGCGCGCTCGATCGCCTCGCGGCGCTCGTCGATCGAGCGCATGTGCTGGGCGCTGCCGTGATAGGCCTGCACGCCGGAGAGCCGCAGCGAATTGCTGCGCGCCACGGCCTCGGCGAGGCGCACCGCTGCTTCGCCGGGCGCGACGCCGCAGCGCCGCGAGCCGATGTCGAGCTCGACCAGAACGTCGAAGATCACATCGTGGAGGGCCGCCGCCTCGGCCGCTTCGCGCACGCCGTCGACATGGTCGACGCAGAGCCCGATCCGGGCCTCGCGGGCGAGGCGGGCCAGCCGGTCGAGCTTGGTCGCTCCGACGATCTCGTTCGTGACCAGCACGTCGCTGACGCCACCGGCAACCAGGATCTCGGCTTCGCCGACCTTCTGGCAGCACTGCCCGACGGCGCCGTGCGCGATCTGGCGAAGGGCGATCTCGGGGCTCTTATGGGTTTTTGCATGCGGCCTCAAACGCACGCCGGAGGCCTCCGCGAAGGCGGCCATGGTCACGAGGTTCCTCTCGAAGGCGTCGAGATCGAGAATCAGCGCGGGGGTGTCGATCTCGGCGAAGGATTGTCCGGGCTGAGCCGGCGGCGTGAGAGGCATGGGTTCTCTATGTCTGGTGAATCAATCGGACTATCGGACGTCAGCATCGTGTCGCGAGCAAGACCGGCAGTGGCGCTTGCATGGCGGCCATGATAGGCCGCGCCCCATGAAGATTGGCAAGGTCACGGACGATACCCTCGCGCTTTTCGCCCGCGTCTGGCGCGAGCGGGTCAGGTCCTATCTCCCCCAGATCGCGATGATCCTCGGCCTGGTCGTCGTCATCGCCGCGACGACGAGCCTCTATCCGCTCTTGATCAAGGCTGCCTTCGACGCCTTCGCCGACCCGCTTACCGCCGAGGCCACCGGCTTCGTGCGCCGCGCCGAGCGTCTGGTCTCCAAGTCGATCGGCATCGAGATCGGCGTCGTCAACGCCGTCGCGATCGTCGTGGTCATCGTCACTGCGATCAAGGGCTTCTCCCTGCTGGCCCAGACCGTGATGACCAACAGCGTCGTCAGCCGGATCGAGGCCGACATGCAGACGGCGCTCTACGCGCATCTGATCGATGCCGACCTCGCGCAGTTGCAGAGAGAGAACCCCGCCTCCCTCACCCAGCGCTTCACCACCGACTTCACCTTCGTCAAGGAAGCGCTGACCCGGATCATCAATATCGCCATCCGCGACGTGCTGACCGCGGTCGCGCTGGTCGGCGCGATGCTCTGGATCGACTGGAAGATGACGCTGATCGTGCTCCTTGTCGCTCCCGTGGTGGCGAGCCCGATCGGCCGGATCGGCAAGAAGCTGCGCCGCATGGCGATGTCGCAGCAGGAGCAGACCGGGCTGATGGCGAGCCTCGTCACCGAGAGCCTGCAGGGGGCGCGGGTCGCCAAGACCGATTCGCTCGAACCCTATCTCAAGCACCGCGCGGCCGGCGCCTTCGAGACGATCCGGGCATTGAAGATGAAGGCCGCCAATGCGCGCGGCCGGCTGGATCCGCTGCTCGAGGTCGGCGGCGGCCTTGCGGTCGCCGGCGTTCTTGCCGCCATCGGCGTGCGCATCACCTCCGGCGGTTCGACCGTCGGCGATTTCACGGGATATGTCTCGGCTCTGCTGCTGGCCGCCCAGCCGATGCGCTCGCTCGGCAACCTCAACGCCATCGTCCAGGAGGCCGGCGCTTCGCTGAAGCGCTATTTCGCTCTGATCGACGAGAAGCCGCTGATCGCCGAGCGCCCGGATGCCAAGTTGCTCGCCGTCACCGGTGGCGAGGTCGCCTTCCGCGACCTGCGCTTCCGCTACCGCGACGATGCGCGCGGGCTCGAGGGCATCGATCTCGTGGCCGAGGCCGGAAAGACCACGGCGCTGGTCGGGCGCTCGGGCTCCGGCAAGTCGACCATGCTGGCGCTGGTGCCGCGCCTCTACGACCCGAACGAGGGACGCATCGAGATCGACGGCCAGGATCTGCGCGATGTCACGCTGGCAAGCCTGCGGGCCCAGATCGGCGTGGTCAGCCAGGATGTCGTGCTGTTCGACGATACGGTGCGCGCCAATATCGGCTTCGGTCGGCGCGGCGCGAGCGATGCCGACATCATCGCAGCGGCCAAGGCGGCGGCGGCTCATGACTTCATCATGGCGATGCCGGAAGGCTATGATTCCCGGGTCGGGGAGCGCGGCTCGCGGCTCTCCGGCGGCGAGCGCCAGCGCCTCGCCATTGCCCGAGCCATCCTCAAGGATGCGCCGATCCTGCTGCTCGACGAGGCGACGAGCGCACTCGACACGCACTCGGAACGGGTGGTCCAGCAGGCGCTGACGCAGTTGATGAAGGGCCGCACCACCCTCGTCATCGCGCACCGGCTCTCGACCGTGCGCGATGCCGACCGGATCGTCGTGCTCGATGAGGGCCGGATCGTCGAAACCGGCGACCATGACGCCCTGATCGCCCGCGACGGAGCCTATGCCCGGCTCTACCGGCTGCAATTCGCCGAAGGCTGAGACGTTCAGAGCGCAAGGCGCTCCGAACGAGCGAGCGTCACGGCTGCTCGCGCACCAGAGCGTCGGTGGCCGCGGTGAAGCCGCGGAACGAGATCGGCAGCGTCACCTCGCGCCTCGCCGCGTCCAGATAGCGCAACTGCCCGGCCTCGCTCAGTCCGCGCCAACGCTTGAAGGCCTCGTCGCTGAGATTGGCCTCGCCGAAGCAGCCTGCCGGCATGCAGCGCTGGAACAGGGCGACGACGTCCTCCTTGTCGCCGCCGCTGACCCGCACGCCGGCATTGTTGCCGAGGGTGAGATTGGGCGGCACCTGGACGACCAGCTTGTAGGGCTCGCCCTTGACCGGGCGACCGACGGCGACGAGGGCGACCGGTCCTCGCTGGCCCTGCTGCTCGACGGTCTGCACGATCTCGCAGACGCGATTCGTGCCGACGCCCTGCTGGCAGCGCAGCACCCAGTCGCCATAGGTCGCGGTGGTGTTGTCGGGCTGCGAGACCGCACCGGCGGCCGGGGGGGCGGGGGCGGCTGGAGCAGGCTGCGCCGGCCGCTGCGCCTGTGCGAAGGCCGGTCCCGCCAACGCCAACGAAGAGAGCAGCGCGAAGAGCGTCGTTTTGATCAGCATGGCAGGTCCGGTTCGCGTGGGAGGCAAGGCCCCGAGTTGAATGGCAAGTGGGCGCCGGAGGCAAGGGGCGCCGCGACCGCTTTCAAGCCCTGCCGTGTTCCCTGATCGCGTCGACCAGCGCCCGCGGCAGCGTGATTTCGTCGGCAATCGGCGTTTGGCCGGGAATATGAACGCCGCTGGCGGCAAGCCGTTCGGCCTGCAAAGCCATCCGGGCCGGGAGGTCGGGCGCCAGCAGGGCGGGGCTCAAGGCGATCAGGAACAGGCCGATGCCGGGCGAATCCGCGCCGTCGGCGAAGGATGGTGCATCGAGCGACCAGTTGCTGCCGGTCAGACCCGCGGCCAGGATCTCGACCATCAGCGCGATATTGGCGCCGCGCGCGCCGCCGAAGGCGAGAAGCGCTCCCTTGATCGCGTCGCCGGCATCGGTGGTGGGCCGCCCCTCGGCATCGACGGCCCAGCCGGTGGGAATCGCCTCGCCCAGTTCCGCCGCGCGCCGCACATTGACGAAGGCGGTCACGCTCGAGGCCTGGTCGATGACGAGAGGAGGCGCGTTGCTCACCGGCGCGGCGAACGCCATCGGGTTCGTGCCATAGACCGGCTTGCGCCCGATTCCGGCGGTCAGCAGGGCAGGGCCATTGCTCATGGCGAGCGCGACGAGCCCGGTTTCGGCCAAGCGCCGCGCATAGTAGCCGAGCTCCCCGGCCGTGTAGCTGTTGTGCTGCATGAAGACGGCCAGGCCATAGAGGCCGGCGCGCTCGATCAGCGCATCGAAGGCGCGGTCGAAGCCGAGCTGGGCGATGCCGCCCTTGGCGTCGACGCGGATGGCCGCCGGGGTCGGAAAGTCGATCTCGGGTTCGGCGGTGCCGACGATGCGTCCGGCGGCGAAGCTGTCGAGATAGTCCGGCAAATGGGCAAAGCCGACGGAGGAGCGACCGGCGCGTTCCGCGGCGACGGTCGCGCTCGCGAGCGCACTCGCCGCGGCTTCGCCTGCGCCAGCGGCAATCGCCGCCCGGAACGCGAATTCCCACGCGTCCTCAGGCGTATAGCGCACGATGCTGGAAATCTGGGTCACTCCCTGCACCGCGCCATCTGAAAGGGAGCCCTGGCGCCGGCGGCGCCGATGCCTCAGGGTCGCCAGCCGACCTCCTGTGCCGGAGCGTTCTCGCGCTCTTCCTCGGCACGGGCGGACTCGACGACCGAGAGCACCGCCCGCAGCGCCGCCTCCACGCCCTCGCCGGACGCGGCCGAGAGTACGATCGGCGTACGCTTGCAGGCGCGCTTCAGGCGGGCGAGCTGTTCCTTCAGCATTTCCGGCGTCAGCGCGTCGACCTTGGAGAGCGCCACGATCTCCGGCTTCTCCGCCAACCCCTCGCCATAGGCCGCGAGCTCGTTGCGCACCGTCTTGTAGGCCTTGCCGGCATGCTCGCTCGTGCCCTCGACAAGGTGCAGCAGCACCCGGCAGCGCTCGACATGCCCGAGGAAACGGTCGCCGAGCCCATGGCCCTCATGCGCGCCCTCGATCAGGCCGGGAATGTCGGCGAGCACCATTTCGCGGGCGTCGATCCGAACGACGCCGAGGCCGGGGTGCAGGGTGGTGAAGGGATAATCGGCGATCTTCGGCTTGGCGGCCGTCACCGTCGCCAGGAAGGTCGACTTGCCGGCATTGGGCAGGCCGATCAGCCCGGCATCGGCGATCAGCTTCAGCCTGAGCCAGACCCAGCGCTCCTCGCCGTCGAGCCCGGGATTGGCGTGGCGCGGCGCCTGGTTGGTCGCGGTCTTGAAATAGGCGTTGCCGAAGCCGCCATTGCCGCCCTTGCACAGCACGAAACGCTGACCCGGCTCGGTCAGGTCCGCGATCAGCGTCTCGCCGTCCTCGTCGAGGATCTCGGTGCCCGGCGGCACCTTGAGCACGACGGGCGCGCCATTGGCGCCATGGCGGTCCTTGCCCATGCCGTGCTCGCCGGTCTTGGCCTTGAAATGCTGCTGGAAGCGGAAGTCGATCAGCGTGTTCAGGCCCTGGACGCATTCGACCACGACGTCGCCGCCGCGTCCGCCATCGCCGCCATTGGGGCCGCCGAACTCGATGAACTTCTCGCGGCGGAACGAGACGCAGCCGGCGCCGCCGTTGCCGGCTTTCACATAGATCTTGGCTTGGTCGAGGAATTTCATGCTGGCTTAGGTAGTCGTATGCGCCGGGGAGAGCAATGCGGTCGATGAAAAGAGGGCCCGCCTCCTGGCGGGCCCTTGTGCGATATCAGGCGAGGCAGGCTTCCTCGTCGGGGATTTCCTCCGGCGGGGCCGGTGTCCAGCCCGAGGCACCCCAGCTCTTCAGGGCCGCCCAGGTCGAGCGGTCGAGCCGGAACTGCTCGCAGGGGAAGAGCCCGCCGCGCGCCGGTAGCGCCTTGAGGAAGGAGCCCTCCTGGCGGAAGCCACTCTTCTCCAGCACCCGCCGCGAGGCTGGGTTGATGACGCGCGTATCGGCTTCGATCGCCTCGATCTCGACCAGCGAGAACAGCGTGTCGATCAGCGCCTGCACCGCCTCCGTCGCGAGCCCCTTGTTCCAGTGCGGCGTGCCGAGCCAGTAGCCGATGAAGGGGCGCCCGCTCGCCTGCGGATGCGCGCCGATCATCCCGATCAGCTCGTTGGGCCGGTCGCGCGGCGTGACGGCCAGCACCAGGTGCTCGCCGAGCGCATTGCCCTTGCGCATCGCGAAGATGAAGGGCTCGACCGCACCGGAAGGATAGGGGTGCGGGATCGATGCGGTCATTTCCGCCACCGCCTTGGCACCGGCGAGCCGCAGGATCGCGGAGGCGTCGGCCATGCGCGGCCAGCGCAGCCACAGACGCCGGGTCTCGAGCCGGAAGACGTCGTCTCTTGTCAGTTCAGGGAACATCGGGGTCTCTCCGTCGGCGCAACGAGAAAGGGGGAGATGGGCTTTGGTCCCATCTCCCCCGGTTCGTTGACCTTCGGGAAACCCGTGACGGGTTTTTGCCCCTTCTCGATCGTCCGGTTCGATGGAACCGGCGGATCGAGAAAGTTCCCTATCCGCCGTTTATTCTGCGGCCTCTTGGGCCGGAATTACGTTGACGAAAGCTCGGCCGAGTTTCGTCGTGAATCGCACGCGGCCGTTCGCCGTGGCAAAAAGGGTATGATCCTTGCCA
Organism: Allobosea rubneri; assembly: GCF_032464875.1. Taxonomy (NCBI): domain Bacteria; kingdom Pseudomonadati; phylum Pseudomonadota; class Alphaproteobacteria; order Hyphomicrobiales; family Alloboseaceae; genus Allobosea; species Allobosea rubneri. The sequence goes on along the minus strand of NZ_JAWDID010000059.1, from coordinate 3,589 downwards.
AGGCCAACGTTCACGCCGGGATGCCATTTGGTCCCGCGCTGACGCACGATGATATTGCCAGCCACGACGGCCTGGTCGCCAAAACGCTTCACGCCGAGACGCTTGCTTTCGGAGTCGCGACCGTTGCGCGACGAACCGCCTGCTTTTTTGTGAGCCATAACGCCCTACCTCGAAAACTCTTCAGTCCATGTAACCCGAATCGGCGGCAAATGCCACCGGTTTCGGAAACGAAGCCCGTGAGAACCTGACAGCGAGGGTCAGTAGTCCTCGCCGGAAGCAAGCTCGGCCTGGTCGGCCTTGGCCCGCGGCGGCTTGCCGGCGAGCAGCTCCTTGGCCTGCTCGACCCACTCCTCGCGGGTGGCGCGGCCACGCAGCTTCAGCTCTTCGTCCCACTTGGCGATGTCGGCCTCGGTCCACGACGCGATGTCGTTCCACGAGGTGATGCCGGCGGCGCGCAGCTTCTTCTCGATGGTCGGGCCGACGCCCGAGATCAGCGAGAGGTTCGAGGCGTCGAGCGCCTCGGCCTTGGCGGCCGGCTTGGCCTTGCCCTTGACGGCAGGGCTGGCGGCCTTGAGCGCGGCCGGAGCGGCTTCGCCCTTCTTCATCTCCGGCTTCTTGCCGCCGGTGAGGATGTCGGTGATGCGCACCACGGTCAGCTCGGCGCGGAAGCCGCGCTTGCGCTTCGAATTCTGGCGGCGGCGCTTCTTGAAGGCGATGACCTTCTCGCCGCGGGTCTGCTCGACGATCTCGCCGGCGACGGTGATGTCGCTCAGGAAGGGGGCGCCGATCGTCGACTTCTCGCCGTCCGTCAGCATCAGCACGGAGCCGAAGGCGACGGTATCGCCCGGGTTGCCCTCGAGCTTGGCGATCGTAATGCGGTCATTGGCGGCGACGCGGAATTGCTTGCCGCCGGTCTTGATGACTGCGAACATCATTGTTCTCCATGTTCGGCCCCGCCCTGTCACTGGCCTCGCGGCGCATGCAGGGCGACTTTTTGGCAGTCGTTGCGTTTTGGGTTTGCTCTTCCGAGGCTTGCGTCGCCGGCTCCCTGAAGAGCCCTGCGCCACGCTCGCGCCAAAAGAGATCGGGCGCGGGTTTCCCCACGCCGGACGAGGCTCTCTAGGCGGGCAGGGCGCCTGCGTCAAGGAAAACCCTGCCCGGCACGCTCCCTGTCGATGAGTTGAAACTTCTGCTCAAGGAGGCTTGTGCGGCGCGCGGGTGGTGTGTAACAAGCACCCCGCTTCGACATGAGCACCGCGGACAGGTGGCAGAGTGGTTGAATGCACCGCACTCGAAATGCGGCATACCTGCAAGGGTATCGGGGGTTCAAATCCCTCCCTGTCCGCCACTTCCTTGATCTCGCAGCAGCTTGCCTAGCTTCGCGCTCCCGTTAGTGGGGCGGCCGCGTCGTTGCGCTCCGAACGCGGGCTAGGACCTGCGTTTTCCCTCGCCCTCGATCTTCGCGGCTCATCGGTCGGCTGACGTGATGCCCTAGGCGCAGCCGCCGAATCGAGACGGGGCCGGCGGCTGCCCCGCTATTCCGAATTTGATTTGCCTCAAGGGCATGTGCGGCGCAGTGTGTAAAATCTCCTGTCGCTTCGGGGGAGGCCACTGTCCATGACACTCAAGGAATGGCTGGATCGACTCGCGAAACTCGAGCGCGAGCAACTCGGTCTTTACCGCGCGGGTCGCGCAAGCGAGGGAGACGCTGTCGGCCTCGCCATCTGCCAGTTGATCAGCGAGGGACGTTCGCACGGCTTCTGCGTGCCCGATGGACGGCCTCCTCTTAGCAAGAGCGGCGAATCCGGCGGTTCGCACGTCTAGACCGGCGATGTGCCAGCGGCTGGGCCAGCTTGTCCGACCTGTCGCCTGATAGCGCGATTGCGGTTCGCCGCCCGTGCCCTCCATCACGGCTTCTTGTCGGCTCGGACCAGCCGGCGCTGAAGGCTGTGTTGACGCTTCGTCCGTCCGACATCGGTGCCGGCTATTGTCCCCAGGGACAGGTTTCCGCCTTGGCGAATGCGCTACTATCGGCGTCGAGCCGGGCCAGAGCCGATCGAGACCGGGCTTGCATGCAGCGCCCCGCGAGCGGGGCGAATCTGAGGGAATTTCGTCTCGGAGTTTGCGCCCATGACCAGCAGAATCGTGACCGCAATGGCAGCTCTCGTTCTCGGCGCCATGATCTGTCCATGCATCGGCAGCCAGCCAGCCCAGGCCTGCAACAAGACGGCCGGATGCGCGATGGATACGCTGGAGGAAAGCCACGACATGATGCGCGATGGGCGCATGTCCGAGGCGATGGCCGCCGGGCGTGCCAATGTCGAGGCTTTTCGGAGGTTGCGCGAGGCCGAGGAAGGGATGGCGACCTTGCCGGCCCGGAGAACGGTGGCGGCGCCGCGATAAAGCATCGGGCCGATCCGATGTTCTGACCAAGAGGTAGAGGCAGCCTTGCACCTGGATGCCGGGTGCGGGCGCGAAGGCGTCTCGCCAGGGAGAAGCTCATGGATCTGCGGATTGCGCTGGCCTGCTTCCTCGCCTGTGGCCTGGTTTCCCGGCCGCTTGCGCAGACCCCGCCGCCTCAGGCCGCCCCTCCGGCGGCCGCGCCGGTTGCGGCACCACCTGCGCAGACCGAGCAAGTATTGAGCAGCGCGGAACTGGAGGCGCTCGTCGCGCCGATCGCTCTCTATCCCGATACGCTCCTGGCGCAGGTCCTGATGGCTTCGACCTATCCGCTTGAGGTGGTACAGGCCGACCGCTGGGTCGCCGGCAACAAGAAGCTCAAGGGCGACGCGCTGAAGGTCGCTGCCGAGAAGCAGCCCTGGGACGCCAGCGTCAAATCACTGGTCGCGACGCCTTCCGTGCTCGAAATGATGAGCAAGAACCTCGACTGGACGCAAAAGCTCGGCGACGCGGTCCTCGCCCAGCAGCCGGACCTGATGGATGGCGTCCAGCGCATGCGGACGCGGGCTTATGATGCCAAGAAGCTGTCCTCCGGCGTTCAGCAGAAGGTCACGGTGCGGCAGGAGAGCGGCAAGCAGACGATCCTGATCGAGCCCACGCAGCCCGACACGCTCTACGTTCCCTATTGCGACCCGGCCGTGGCCTATGGCTCCTGGCCCTATCCGGCCTATCCGCCCTACTACTTCCCGGCACCGGGATACATCGCCACCGGCGTGCTCGCGACCGGTCTTGCCTTCGGAACCGCCTACGCGCTCGGGCGCTGGAGCACGGGTGGCTACTGGGGCGGCAACGTCAACTGGAACAACAACAACATCAATATCGACCGCAACCGCGTGACGCATTGGAAGCACAATCCCCAGCATCGCCACGGCGTCCAGTACCGTAACAATGCCGTCCAGCAGAAATTCGGGGGCAACAACAACCTCCGGGCCGGAGCCGGCGAGCGGATGGACTTCCGCGGCCGCAGCGGCGATCAGGTACTGCGCCCCGAAGGCGGCCGCGGCGATCTTGGCGCCGGAGCCCGCCCTGACCAGCGTCCGGGGGATCGCGCCAATGCTGCGAACCGGCCCGATCGCGGCCCCGGCGACCGTGCAGGCGCGGGCAATCGCCCGGGTGGGCCCGGCCGTGA
>NZ_JAWDID010000058.1:0-33314 GCF_032464875.1 Allobosea rubneri | reverse complement strand
CTCCGGCAGCGGGGCGCGCCAGTCGGCCGACATCGAGCCCAGCGGCACCCCGGAGCCGGAACGGCTGCGCAGGCTGGCGGAAGCCGCCTTTGCCGAGCATCAGCCGGCGCCTCGCCGCGAGCGCCCGGCAGCGATCCCAGCGCCCGCCCCGGCCCGCAAGCTCGCCAATGCACGCGGCGGCGACGCCGGCTGGGAAGAGTTCTGAAACTGAAACGCCGGTCGGGCCGCACAATCGCTGCTGCCCGACCCAACACCAAAGCCCGCGAGATCGGCGATGAGCCTTGCGCAAAGTTGCCAGGTCAGCGCCGCCCGATACGCTGCAGATGGCAGATCTTGACCCGCCCACCCCGGCCGTCAGGGCGCCAGCTGCAGCCCGGGTTGCTCGGCTTGCCCCGGTAGAGGTGATAGACGCCGCGATTCCGGCGGTCGAAGCGCTGGTTGGAAGCGTCGTGCCCGCCGATGCGGACTTTGTTGCCGAAGCGCACCTCGGCATTCGCCGGTATCGCCGAGACGAGCAGCAGAGCGAACATGCCCGCAATCGGGAGCCCTCCTGCCCCGGTTCGCAACCTTGCCATCCCGCCTCCTACAGAAACCCGATCCAGCGCCCGGCCAGCAACGTCGCCAGCCAGAGCGTCGCCGAGACCGCCGCCCGGAAGCGCATTGCGCCCGTCACCGTGCCGTTCGCGAGCGCCCTGCGGTAGCCGCCGGCATGCTGCAGCCCGATATTGGCAATGGCGAGCACGAGCAAGCCGAGCTTCCAGAGGAAGGCCTCATTGGCGAGATACTCGTCCGGCTTGACGGTGAACAGCCAGAACCCCGTCGCCAGCGCCAGCGCCAGCCCGACGGCGGCGGCGCGCGTCAGAAAGGCCTCGATCACCGCCAGCGGCACGGCACGGAAAAAGCCGAGCAGCCGCAGGTCGAGCGGCAAGACCGCGCCGACGAGCAGGCCGATCCCGAGGATATGGGCAGCATTGACGAAGAGATAGGCCGTGCCGGACTGCCGGATCAGCACGGCACCCGGCCAGGCCTCGAGGCCGGCGACGAGATCCATCGGCAGCGTCAGTTCGCGCGGATCCGCTCCGGATACATGTCGTAGTTCTTGCCGGCGAGCACGATCCGGACCGCCTTCATATGCGCCTTGCTCTTGTCGAGATGCCGGTTGCCGATCGCGGTCACCGCATCGCCTGCCTTGGCGGTCGTGCCGGTGAAGCCGGAGCGCTCGGTCTGGTTGGGGTTGCCGAGATCGACCTGCCAGACTTTGCCGTCGGCCGCGGTGACCATCAGCATCGGATGCGGCGGCGCCATCGAGATGCTGCGGATCGTGCCCTTCAGCTCCATCTGCTCGCCCTCGGCCCAGGACCAGCCGTGATGGGCGATGACCGGCGCGCCGGCCAGCGTGGTTGCAGCCAGCGTCAGCCAGACCAGGCTGCGGCGGGAAATCGGCGAAAGAAGGCTGAGACGCGTCATGGATCGGCTCCCCATGGCTTCCGGCAACTGCCGGGGGACTATACCGCCCGGTTTCGCCATGCCCATGGAAGAACCGCGCCTTCGCGGTTCACGATCCGATCAGCTGCCGATCAGCGGCCGATCAACCCCGGCCGGGCACCACGACGAGCCGCGTGATCTCGCCGCGCAGGAAAGCCTGCAGGAAGCGGTCATAGTCCTTGACCGAGACGCAGCCATTGGAATCGCCGCGCGGGCCGAGCAGGTAGCTGTGCACCAGAAGGCCGGTGCGGCCGAAGATCTTGCCGGCGCCGCCGACCGGGTGCATCCGGATCGCCCTCACGCCATGGAACAGCGCCTCGCGCTCGGTCAGCGTATAGACATGCGGCGGCGTCGGCCCGTGCATCCGCACATGGACATAGCGCAGATCGTTCATCTTCTCGCCGAGGCCGGAATTCGCCACGAGCCGCTCGCCATTCGGCAGATAGAGCGTGCGGGCGCTGATGTCGTAGACCGCCGTCTTGGGGCCGACGCTCATCGGCGAAGCCATCGGAGATGGCGCCGGGGCCGGCTCGGGCGCCACCGTCAGGCCGCTGCCGCGACGCCCAGAGATATCGTCCTGCGGGGCGGCATAGGCGAGCTGCGTGCCGGTGGTCGGCGTCCTCGCGCCGAAAATCTTCTCGAGGAAGGACCGGTTGTCGACGGGCGGCTCGGCCGCGGCGGCGACATCCTTGCTCCGGCGCGAGGCGCCGCGGGCCGCGGCACGCGGCTCGGGCACCGACGGGAGCTTGAGATCGGACGGGCGCGGCACCGGCAAGGGGCTGATCAGGGCGATCTTCTGTGCCGGCTCGGCTGCGGGCGGGACAGGCGGCAGGATGGCCGCGACCGCGGGGCCCGAGACCGTGGACGGCGCGATCGAGCCGGTCGTCTCAGGGTCGAGCACGGCAAGTTTCGGCACCGGCTTCGCCGACTGGAAGGCACCGGCGAGAGGCTTGCTGTCGGCCATGGGCCGCGCGACATAACCGGCGACATAGCCCGGCCGCAGCACTGGCAGCGCGGCGACGCTCACAGAAGCGGCAGCCTTGACCGGCAACGCTCGAACGATCTGCGTGGGCGCATTATGCGCGCCCGCCGTTTCGGCACCTTTGCCCTGCCAGAGCGAGACGCCGACGGCGGCAGCCCCGCCGACCGCGAACAGCATGGCGAGCCGCAGGAACGGACCGGAGCGGCGCTTGCGCCCGAGGCTATAGGCATAGCCGGTCGACCTGTTCGAATAACGCATACGCAACGCCTCGGGACACATGAGCACGCCGCCAGGACCAAGCGACGACACCCTTCGCTCATCCAGCGATCAGGGAGTTGCCGGCCGATCCGTGGTTTCGGGAAGCACCCAACCTCGTGCCCTCATTGAGCGCGCGCTTGGTTAATCCTGGATGAATCGCAACGAAGAAAATCGACGCAGCATCCGGCAACGAAAAGGCCGGGGCACCCGCCGCACGGCAGGTGCCCCGGCCCGTTCGGGACAGCGCTAGAGCGGCTTCAGCCCAGCCTCGATCGCCGCCCGCTTCGCTTCGAGGAAGGGCGGCAGCGACAGGGCTTCGCCCATGGTCTCGGCCGGCTCGTCGGTGGCAAAGCCCGGGCCGTCGCTGGCGATCTCGATCAGGATGCCGTTCGGCTCGCGCAGATAGAGCGAGCGGAAGTAGAACCGATCGACTGGCCCGCTATTGGGATAGCCGGATTCCCGCAGCCGCTCGGCCCAGGTGTCGTATTCGCCGAAGCTCGGCGTCCGCAGCGCGAGATGATGCACGCCCCCCGCCCCTTCGCGGGCCTGCGGCAGGCCGGGCTCGACCGCGACGTGCAGCTCCGCGGCAGGGCCACCCTCGCCGATCTTGAAGACGTGGATGTCCCCCGAGGCATGCGGCGCATGCTTGTAGTTCGAGGTCCGCTCCAGCCCGAGAAGCTTGGTCAGGACGAGTTCCGTGCGCTCGATCTGCGGCACGGAGATCGTCACCGGCCCAAGCCCGCGTATCTGGTGCTCGGCCGGAACCGAACTCTTCTCCCAGACCGCGAAGGGAATCTGGCCGCCATCCGCGACGAGCGTCAGGCGCTGCCCCTCGGGATCCTCGAAATCGAGAGCCGCCCGGCCATTGATCGTGACGATGTCCGAGACCGCGACGCCCGCCGCCGAAAGCCGCTGCCGCCACCATTCGAGCGAGGCTTCGTTCGCGACGCGCAGGGCGGTCCGGACGATCGAATGGGTGCCGCGCCGCGCCGGAGCCGTCGGCCAGTCGAAGAAGGTCAGATCAGTGCCGGGCGAGCCGGCACCGTCGGCATAGAACAGGTGATAGGCCGAGGTGTCGTCCTGGTTGACGGTCTTCTTGACCAGCCGCAGGCCGAGCGTATCGACATAGAAGCGGTGGTTCTGCGCGGCCTGCGCGGTGATCGCGGTGACGTGGTGGATGCCTGTGAGTTGCATGGCGTGAGCCCCTATCCTGGCGGCGTCACCTTTTCGGCGACGCACGCTGTTGCATCGGTCGCCACCAAGATAGGCATTGCCACTACGCCATAAACCCGGGCCCGCGACAATCATGGATTGCGCAAATGCAATGAACCCTATGGCTTCGCAGGCGGCGCGGCAGCCGGCGGCGGCGAGAGCGCAGGCTTGTCAGCCTGATCGGCGGGACTGGCAGGGGTCGTGCAATCCTGCGGCTTCTTCTCGCAATCATACACCATGGTCGGCGCCGCCGACTGCCCCGCCTGCCCGGCCGAAGGCAGGATCATGTTCTGTCCCTTGTCGACCTGCGCCGGATGGGTCGTCTGTGGCCCAACCCCCGGCTGCGCCGGCGGGCTCGGCGTCGGCGAAGGTTGGGCGGGCGTCGCGGCCTGCGCGAAGGCCTGACCTGCGCCGAGCCCGAGGCCGATCAGCAGTGCGAGTACGGTCGTTCCAGTGCGGCCTCGTGCCATGGCCTTGCCTCCCATCGTCCGAAATGAGCTTCGGACGACAACCCACCGGCAGGCCGCGAGGTTCCGCGTTATTCCGCAGCCCGGGCCGGCTGCGCCGCGACTGCGCCCTCGCCATGGCGGCTAGGCTTGGCCTTGAGCTTGAGCTCGCGCAGCTCCTCGCGCTCGCGCGGCGTGTTGCGCATCAACTGGTCCTTGCCGGGCAAGTACTGGACCGGCTGGGCGACATCAGCCTCGTACCAGGCGGCCGCACGCAGCACGAAGGACGGGTCCGCCAGATGCGGCCGGCCGAGCGCCACGAGATCGGCCCGGCCCGCCGCGACGATGGTGTTGGCCTGGTCGGCCGAAGTGATGGCGCCGACGCACATCGTCGCGACACCGGCCTCGTTGCGGATGCGGTCGGAGAACGGGGTCTGGAACATGCGGCCGTAATGCGGCCGGGCCTTGGGCGTGGTCTGCCCGGTCGAGACGTCGACGAGGTCGCAGCCAGCCGCTGCGAACGCCTCCGAGATCGCCACCGCGTCCTCGGCGCTGATGCCGCCTTGCTGCCAGTCGGTCGCCGAGATGCGGACCGACATCGGCTTGTCGGCCGGCCAAGTTTCGCGAAGCGCGGCAAAGACTTCAAGCGGATAGCGCATCCGGTTTTCGAGCGGGCCGCCATAGGCGTCGCTGCGCCGGTTGGTCAGGGGCGAGAGGAAGCTGGCGAGCAGGTAGCCATGGGCGCAGTGCAGCTCCAGCATGTCGAAGCCGGCGCGCAGGCCACGCTCGGCCGCCAGCACGAAATCGGCCAGAACCCGGTCCATGTCGACCCGCGTCATCTCGCGCGGAACCTGGCTCTCGGGATAATAGGGCAGCGGCGAGGCCGAGAGGATTGGCCAGGCGCCCTCTTCCAAAGGGCGGTCCATCCCGTCCCACATCAGCTTGCTCGCGCCCTTGCGCCCGGCATGGCCTAGCTGGAGGCAGAGCTTCGCCGCCGAATTGGCGTGCACGAAGTCGACGATCCGCTTCCAGGCTGCCTCCTGCTCGTCGCTATAGAGCCCCGCGCAGCCGGGCGTGATCCGGGCATCGGCCGAGACGCAGGTCATCTCGGTGAAGACCAGCCCCGCCCCGCCGATGGCGCGGGCGCCGTAATGCATGAGGTGCCAGTCGCCCGGCATGCCCTCCTGCGCCGAGTACTGGCACATCGGCGAGACGACGAAGCGGTTCGCGACCTGCATCTCGCGCATCCGGAAGGGCTGGAAGGCCGGCGGCACCGGCGAACCGTCCCGTCGCACCGCCTGGTCCGCGCCGAGATCCTCAGCGACGAGCCTGTCGACGGCCGCGACGAATTCCGGGGCCCGCAGGGCAAGATTGTCATAGGTGATCGCCTTGGAGCGGGTCATCAGCCCGAAGGCGAAGCGCAGCGGCTTAAAATCCCAGAAGCGCTCGAGCTGCTCGAACCAGACCAGCGAGACATCGGCCGCGTGCTGAGTCTTCTCGACCTCCTCGCGTCGTGTCGCCTCGAAGGAAGCGAGCGCCGCCTTCACGTCGAGCCCGGTCCTGCGGAAGGCGCCGTGCAGCGCGATCGCATCCTCCATGGCGAGCTTGGTGCCGGAGCCGATCGAGAAATGCGCGGTCGCCTTGGCGTCGCCGAGCAGCACGACATTGTCGACCACCCAGTTCTGGCAGCGTATCATCGGGAACTGCCGCCAGAGCGAGCGATTGGTGATCAGCCGATGACCCTGGAGCTCCTCGGCGAAGACCTCCTCCAGGAAGGCAGCCGAGCCCGCCTCGTCCATGGCCTCGAGTCCGGCGCGGGCGAAGGTCTCCGGGTCGGTCTCCAGCACCCAGGTCGATTGCCCCGCCTCGTATTGGTAGCAATGCGCGATGAAGACGCCGTGCCGCGTCTCCTTGAAGAAAAAGGTGAAAGCGTCGAAGGGCCGGGTCGAGCCCATCCAGACGAAGCGGTTCGGCCGCAGATCGACCTCGGGCGCGAAGCGCTCGCGATCGCCCTCGCGAATGCGGCTGTTGATGCCGTCGGCTCCAACGACGAGGTCGTAGTCGCGCTTCAGCGCGGCGATGTCGACGACCTCCTCGGTGAAGCGCAGCGCGACGCCGACCTGCCGCGCCCGCTCCTGCAGCAGCATCAGCAGGGTGCGCCGCGAGCAGCCGCAGAAGCCATTGCCCGATATCCGCTGCTGCGTGCCTTTGAAATGGATCGAGATGTCGTCCCAATAGGCGAAGCGCGAGACGATCGCCTCATAGCTCGGCTGGTCCGCCGCCTTGAACAGATCGAGCGTCTGATCGGAGAAGACGACGCCGAAGCCGAACGTGTCGTCATGGCGATTGCGTTCGAACACCGTGACGTCGAGCGCCGGCCAATCGCGCTTCATCAGGAGCGCGTAATAGAGCCCCGCCGGTCCGCCGCCCACCACCGCAATGCGCATGACGCCTCTCCGCAAGCTGACCGAGTTATTTTAGGTCTGAAATAATTTTCTTTCAACAGGAACGCGAAAGGTCAAGGTCGCCTGCACGAAACTCCGTCACACAGGAGACTCAAAATACTGTAAAATAATATCATTTTTGAATTCCGATCACGATGCGTCCGGCATCCCTTCAGTCTCTTGCAAAATGCTTCAGACCTAAAATATATTGATCCGCAAGACGGGAGTGGCGGCTTCATGGCATCGACTCTGGCGGGACAGCATGCCCTGGTGAGCGGCGGCGGACGCGGCATTGGCCGCGCGATCACTGCGGCGCTTCACCATGCCGGCGTCCGGGTCTCGATCATCGGTCGCAACGGCACCATCCTGCAGCAGGTTCTGGACGCTGGCGAGGCCGACCGGGCCGCGACCGTCGACGTCACCGACGAGGCCGCAATGGTCCGGGCCCTTGCGGAACTCTCGGCCGAGAAGCCTTTCGACATCGTCGTCGCCAATGCCGGCGCGGTCGAGACCGCCCCCTTCCGCAAGAGCGATGCCGCCCTGTTCCGGCGCATGGTCGAGATCAATCTCGTCGGCACGGTCAACAGCTTCCGCCCGGCCCTGCCGGCGATGCTGGAGCGCGGCTCCGGCCGGCTGATCGCGATCGCCTCGACCGCCGGCCATCGCGGCTACCCCTATGTTTCCGCCTATGTCGCAGCCAAGCACGCCGTCGTCGGGCTGGTCCGTTCGCTTGCGCTTGAAACCGCCCGCAGCGGCGTCACCGTCAACGCCATCTGCCCCGGCTACACCGACACGGACATGGTTGCCGGCAGCATCGCCACGATCACCGGCAAGACCGGCGTGACGGCGCAGGATGCGCTGGCGCAGCTGGTGAAGGACAACCCGCAGGGCCGGCTGATCACCCCCGAGGAGGTCGCGGCGAGCGTGCTCAACCTCTGCCAGCCCGAAAGCCGCGGCATCACCGGCCAGTCCCTCCTGATCAATGGCGGGGAGTTCTGAGCATGGAAATCTCCGTCAATGCCCTCATGCTCGACCGCGAGACCAAGGCGAGCGAGCGCCCCGGAGACCACAAGGACGAGCTGCGCCTCTGGCTGCGGCTCCTGACCTGCTCGACCCTGATCGAGAGCGAGATCCGCACCCGCCTGCGCGAGGACTTCAAGACGACGCTGCCGCGCTTCGACCTGATGGCCCAGCTCGAAAAATCGACCACTGGCATGACGGTCGGCGAGGTCTCGCAGCGGCTGATGGTCTCGAACGGCAATGTCACCGCCGTCGTCGCGGGCCTCCTCGCCGACGGGCTGGTCGACAAGCGCCCGGCCGCCCAGGATCGGCGCGTGCAGGTGTTGACGCTGACCGCCCAGGGCCGCCGCGCCTTCAAGGCGATGGCGGAGCGGCACGAGGACTGGATCGCCGAGCTCTTCGCCGGGCTCGAGCCGGCCGAGACGGCGCAGCTCTTCCATCTGCTCGGCCGCACCAAGGCCTCGCTGCACAACGCCATCGGCCGCCGCCAGAGCGGCACGCCTGATCCGGCGGGAGACCAGACATGACCAGCGCCAACCCCGTGACCCTGCCGCTCGCCGGTTTCACACCGCAGCATTTCCAGCTTTCGGTCGCCGGCAAGGTCGCGACCGTGACGCTGAACCGGCCGGAGAAGAAGAACCCGCTCACCTTCGAGAGCTATCGCGAGCTCGCGGATTTCTTCCTCGCGGCGCAGAAGGAGGAGGATATCAAGGCCATCGTCGTCACCGGCGCCGGCGGCAATTTCTCCTCGGGCGGCGACGTCTTCGAGATCATCGGGCCGCTGGTCGCGATGGAGACCAAGGATCTTCTGAAGTTCACGCGCATGACCGGAGAACTGGTCAAGACGATGCGTGCCTGCCCGCAGCCGATCATCGCCGCGATCGACGGCATCTGCGCCGGCGCCGGCGCGATCATCGCCATGGCCTCCGACCTGCGCCTCGGCACGGCCGAGACCAAGGTCGCGTTCCTGTTCAACCGCGTCGGCCTCGCCGGCTGCGACATGGGCGCCTGCGCGATGCTGCCGCGCATCGTCGGTCAGGGCCGCGCCGCGGAGCTGCTCTACACCGGCCGCGTCCTGCGCGGCGACGAGGCCGAGCGCTGGGGCTTCCTCAACCGGCTGGTCGCCCGCGAGAACGTTCTGGCGGACGCCCAGGCGCTCGCCGCCGAGCTCGCCGATGGCCCGACCTTCGCCAACGCCATGACCAAGCGCATGCTCGAGATGGAATGGGCGATGTCGGTGGAAACCGCGATCGAGGCGGAAGCGGTGGCTCAGGCGCTGTGCATGCAGACCGAGGATTTTGCCCGCGCCTATCACGCCTTCGCCGCCAAGCAGAAGCCGGTCTTCGAGGGCAACTGACATGGTCTCGCTCGGGGATACGCTGGACTGGCCATTCTTCGAGCCGCACCACCGCGACTTCGCCGGCAAGCTCGCGGCCTGGGCGGATGCGACCCTGCCCGGCCTGCCGCATGACGATGTCGATGCCGCCTGCCGCGACCGCGTGAAGGCGCTGGGCGAGGCCGGCTTCCTGCGCGCCACGGTCCCGGCCGCCCATGGCGGCCTGCACACCGTGCTCGACGTGCGCACGCTCTGCCTTGCCCGCGAGATCCTGGCCGCCCGCGACGGGCTCGCCGATTTCGCCTTCGCCATGCAGGGCCTCGGCACCGGCTCGATCTCGATCGCCGGCAGCGAGGCGATGCAGCAGCGCATCCTGCCCGGCGTGCGCGACGGCAAGCGCATCGCGGCCTTCGCGCTCTCGGAAAAGGAAGCCGGCTCGGACGTCGCCGCGATGGCGACATCGGCGACGCCGGACGGCAATACGCATATCCGCATCGACGGCGAGAAGACCTGGATCTCGAATGGTGGCATCGCCGACCATTACGTCGTCTTCGCACGCTCGGGTGAGGCGCCGGGCGCCCGCGGCCTCTCCGCCTATCTGGTCGAGGCCGACACGCCCGGCCTCAGCGTCACCGAGCGCATCGACGTGATCGCGCCGCATCCGCTCGCGACATTGCGCTTCGATGCCTGCCGTATTCCCGTCGAGAACCGCATCGGCGGCCCGGGCGACGGCTTCAAGGTCGCGATGGCGACGCTCGACATCTTCCGCTCGACGGTCGGCGCCGCGGCGCTGGGCTTCGCCAGACGTGCCCTGCACGAGACGGTGAGCCACGCGAACGGCCGCAAGCTCTTCGGCGGCACGCTCGGAGACCTCCAGCTTTCGCAGGCCGCCATTGCCGACAGCGCGGCGGAGGTCGATGCGGCGGCGCTGCTGGTCTACCGCGCCGCCTGGACCAAGGATCGCGGCGCGCCCCGCGTCACACGCGAGGCTGCGCTCGCCAAGCTCGTCGCCACCGAGAACGCCCAGCGGGTCATCGACCGCGCCGTGCAGATCCATGGCGGGCTCGGCGTCACGCGCGGCGTCAAGGTCGAGGAGCTCTACCGCGAGATCAGGGCGCTGCGGATCTACGAAGGCGCCAGCGAGGTCCAGAAGATCGTGATCGCGCGGGACCTGCTGAAAAACACCGACGGACGGAACAAGGGCAAGAACTAGCTCCAGCCCTCATCCTGAGGAGCCGCGAAAGCGGCGTCCCGACGGATGATCGGGGAGACTCCGGAACCAACCGGAGCATTCTTCGAGACGTGCTCCTGGGGGGCGCTCCTCAAGATGAGGGCTGCGGACAAGACAGACGAAGCCAGGGGAACGAGATGGGTACCGCAGATCTCTTGCGGTCGGGACACGTGGACAGCTTTGCGCGGGACAACCTGCCGCCGCGCGAAAGCTGGCCGCGTCTCGACCTCGCGGCCGCCGGGCTGAGCTATCCCGAGCGGCTGAACGTGGTCACCGAGCTGGTCGACCGTCATGTCGCCGAGGGACGCGGCGACCGCCTCGCGGTGATCGGGCCGAGCGAGACCTGGAGCTATGGGCAGCTCGCCGAGACCGTGAACCGCATCGCCAATGCGCTCACCCGCGATCTCGGGCTCCTCCCCGGCCATCGCGTGATGCTGCGCGCAGCCAATACGCCGATGATGGTCGCCGCCTATCTCGCCGTGCTCAAGGCCGGCGGCGTCGCCGTCGCGACCATGCCGATGCTGCGCACCGGCGAACTGCTCTACCCGATCCGCAAGGCGAAGATCGCCCTCGCCCTCTGCGACCATCGCGTGGTCGCCGATCTCAAGTCTGCTCAATCTCTTGCGCCGGAACTCTCGACCATCGTGTCATGGGGTAATGGCGAACTCGAAGCCCTGATGGCGAAGCCCGGCTACGAGGCGTTCGCCGCCGCGGACACGGCGCAGGACGATGTCTGCCTGATCGCCTTCACCTCCGGCACGACCGGAGAGCCCAAGGGCACGATGCACTTCCAGCGCGACCTCCTGGCGATCTGCGACAGCTATGGCGCGCGGGTGCTGCAGGCCTCGCCCGAGGACCGCTTCATCGGTTCGCCGCCGCTTGCTTTCACCTTCGGCCTCGGCGGCATCGTGCTGTTCCCGTTGCGCATCGGCGCAGCCATCGTCCTGCCCGAGAAGACCGCGCCAGCCGATCTTGCAGCCGCGATAGAGCAGCACCGGGCCAGCGTCTGCTTCACAGCGCCGACCGCCTATCGCGCCATGCTCGCCCAGGCGGAGGGGCGCGACCTCTCCTCCCTGCGGACCTGCGTTTCGGCCGGCGAGACTTTGCCCAAGGCGACCTTCGAGGCCTGGCAGGCCAAGACCGGGCTGCCGCTGATGGACGGCATCGGCGCGACCGAGATGCTGCACATCTTCATCGGCGCACCGCGCGACAAGATCCGGCCGGGCGCGACCGGCCTGCCGGTCCCTGGCTACGAGGCCAGGATCGTCGACGAGCAGGGTCAGGAGGTGCCGGACGGCACGCCCGGACGCCTCGCGGTGCGCGGGCCGACCGGTTGCCGCTATCTCGCCGACAGCCGCCAGGCTCGCTATGTCGAGAATGGCTGGAACATCACCGGCGACACCTATCTGCGCGATGCCGACGGCTATTTCTGGTACCAGGCGCGCTCGGACGACATGATTGTTTCGGCCGGCTACAACATCGCCGGTCCCGAGGTCGAGGCCTGCCTGCTGACCCACGAGGCGGTGGCAGAGTGTGGGGTCGTCGGCGCGCCCTGCCCGGATCGCGGCCAGATCGTCAAAGCCTATGTCCTGCTGCGGCCCGGCTTCGCCGCCGACGCGGCGATGGCGAAGACGCTGCAGGAGCACGTCAAAGCGACGATCGCGCCCTACAAATACCCGCGCGCCATCGCCTTCGTGACAAGCCTGCCGAAGACGCCTACCGGGAAGCTGCAGCGTTTTGCGCTGCGCGAGATGGCCCGGGCCGAGGCCGCCGACGCATCCTGAAGACCAGACCATTGCAGGAAGACGCCATGTCCAGCGGTGCGCCGCCCTCCGACCTTGCCACGCGCAAGCCCCGCCCCGTCCTGCCGGATGGCTGGCCGCAGCCGCGCGGCTATGCCAACGGCATGATCGCGCAGGGAAAAGTCCTGACCACGGGCGGCCTTGTCGGCTGGGATGTGAACGGCGTCTTCGCCAGGGATTTCCTCGGCCAGGTCGGCCAGACGCTCGCCAATATCAAGGCCGTCGTCGAGGCTGGCGGCGGCGAGGTCACCGACATCATGCGCCTGACCTGGTACGTCACCGACATCGAGGCCTATCGCGGCTGCCTTTCCGAGCTCGGACCGGTCTACCGCGCCCATCTCGGCCGGCATTTCCCGGCCATGGCGGTCGTCGCCGTCTCTGCGCTGGTCGAGCCCGAGGCGATGGTCGAGATCGAGGCCACGGCCGTGCTGGCGGGCTGAAGACCGGCCTGATCCAGCACCCTCTCCAGGACGGTCATCCCGGACAAGCGGCAAGGCCGCGCCGATCCGGGATCCATACCTGAGCCTGTCCGCATGATGCTCCAGCATGGGTCCCGAATCTATGCTGCGCTTCGCCCGGGATGACAGGAAAAATGGGGCGCGCAGAAGAATCTCAGATCCCCGCCCCATCCTGCAGTTCGCCAGCTCCCTCTCGGCGCCAGAGCCGCTTATGCGCGCGGTGGGCCAGCGGCCGCAGGACGAAATCCCCGACCGCCAACGTCGCCGCGACGCCGCCAGAGGCGCCCAGCGCGATCGTCGCCCCGGCCAGCATCAGGCTCGACCCGGCCCGCCAGCTCAGGCCGCTCGCGAAGGCGCGGCGCTGTGCCGACCCGGCTCGGCCAACCTCGTGCGCCAGGGCGCGGCGCAAGCGTAGCGGCAGGCTCGCTTCCTGCCCTGTGGCAGCTGCCCCCAGCCGCGCCGCCGGTCGCAACTCCTCGACGAAACCGAAGGCGACGGTCTGGTTGCTCAGCCGCTCGATCAGGATGAAACCGCCGAGCTCGCGGCTCCCCGCATAGTCCAGCACGGCCAATGGCCGGTCGAGCCGTAGCGTCGCGAGGCCGATCGCGTTCATCGGCAGGTTGTCGGCCGGCACTTCGGCGAAGCTCTCGACATCGAGCCTGTGCTGCAATTGGGTGACGCTGGCATTTGCCGTCGCGGTGCCGAGCTTCAGGATGAACTCGGCGCCCTCGCGCAGGGGCGCCTCGCCGGTCCAGAGCAGCCGCGCCCCCAATTCCTGCCGGGCGACAGGGCCATCGGCGAGCGAGGCGATGACGTCGCCGCGCGAGACGTCGACCTCGTCGGCAAGCGTCACGGTGACGGACTGCCCGGCGCTCGCCTGCGAAACCTCGCCGGATGGCGCGAGGATGCGGGCGATCGTACTGCGGCGCCCGGTAGGCAGAACCGCTACGCTGTCGCCAATGCGGAGGCGCCCCTGCGCGACCATGCCGGCATATCCGCGAAAGTCGAGATCGGGCCGGTTGACCCATTGCACCGGCAGGGCGAAGCCTGCCTCGTCGCGCGCCTCGACCGCAACCGTCACAGCCTCGAGGAAAGGCAGCAGCGCCGGCCCGCGATACCAGGGGGTCAGGCGCGAGGCCTGCGTGACGTTCTCGCCGTCGCGGGCCGAGACCGGGATGAAGTCGATCGCCGTGAATCCGAGCCCGGCCGCCATGGCGCGGTAGTCCTGCTCGATCCGGCGGAAGACCACCTCGTCATAGCCGACGAGATCCATTTTGTTCACGGCCACAACGATCCGGCGCACGCCGACCAGCGAGACGATGAAGGAATGCCGCCTTGTCTGCGGCAGTAGGCCCTTGCGTGCATCGACCAGGATGATGGCGAGATCGGCGGTGGAGGCGCCGGTCGCCATGTTGCGGGTGTACTGCTCATGGCCGGGCGTGTCGGCGACGATGAAGCTGCGCTGCTCCGTCGAGAAATAGCGATAGGCGACATCGATGGTGATGCCCTGCTCGCGCTCGGCCGAGAGCCCATCGACCAGCAGCGCGAAATCCGGCGCCTGCCCTTGCGTGCCGAACCTGCGGGAATCGGCATCGAGCGCGGTCAATTGATCGTCGAAGACCGCACCAGCCTCGTAGAGGATGCGCCCGATCAGGGTCGACTTGCCGTCGTCGACCGAGCCGCAGGTGATGAAGCGCAGCAGGGCGCGGGCGCTGCCCTCGGCATTCTGGCCTTCGTCATTGGCCGGGCGGAATGCGCCCACGGGCGCCGGCGCGCCCCTTGTCTCGGCGAGCGCGCCCATCAGAAATAGCCTTCCTGCTTTTTCTGCTCCATCGAGCCGGAACCGTCATGGTCGATGACGCGGCCTTCACGCTCCGATGAGCGCGAGGAGCGCATTTCGGCGATGATGTCGGTGAGGCTCGCCGCCTCGCTCTCGACCGCGCCGGTCAGCGGGTAGCAGCCGAGCGTGCGGAAGCGGACCATACGGGTCTCCATCACTTCGCCGGGCAAGAGGTCCATGCGCTCGTCGTCGCGCATGATCCAGGCGCCGTTCCGGTGCACCACCGGGCGTGGGGCAGCGAAATAGAGCGGCACGACCGGGATGTTCTCGAGCGCGATGTAGTCCCAGACGTCCTTCTCGGTCCAGTTCGAGAGTGGGAAGACGCGGAAGCTCTCGCCTTGCGCCTTGCGCGTGTTGAACAGGCGCCAGGGCTCCGGCCGCTGGTTCTTCGGATCCCAGCGGTGTTGGGCCGAGCGAAGCGAGAACACGCGCTCCTTGGCCCGGCTCTTCTCCTCGTCGCGGCGGGCGCCGCCGAAGGCCGCGTCGAAGCCATATTTGTCGAGGGCCTGCTTCAGCCCCTGCGTCTTCATGACGTCGGTGTGCAGGCGCGAACCGGAGCTGAACGGGTTCACGCCGGCGCGCACGCCTTCCTCGTTGATATGGACGATCAGGTCGAGCCCGAGCCGGCGCGCCGTCTCGTCGCGAAAGGCGATCATCTCCCGGAACTTCCAGGTCGTATCGACATGGAGCAGCGGGAAAGGCGGCTTGCCCGGATGGAAGGCCTTCATCGCGAGATGCAGCAGCACGGCGGAATCCTTGCCGATCGAATAGAGCAGCACTGGTTTCTCGCAGGTCGCGGCGACCTCGCGGATGATGAAGATTGCCTCGGCTTCGAGCTTCTGCAGATGGCTGAGCTGGATCACGCCGCGACCTCCGGAGCCGGCTTGACGCGGACCAGCCGGCCATCGGGGCCGAGATGCAGTCCGCACTCCTTCGCAGCCTCCTCCTCCCACCACCAGCGCCCGGCCCGCTCCGGCTCACCCGGCCGGATCGCGCGGGTGCAGGGCTGGCAGCCGATCGAGAGGAAGCCCTGCGCATGCAGTGGGTTGAGCGGCACTTCGTTCGCCCGCGCGAAGGCGAGCGCCTGCTCGCGGTTCCAGTCGAGCAGCGGGTTGAACTTGACGAGGCTGCGCTCGGCATCGATCTCCGCGAGCGCGACGCCGCCGCGCGCCGCCGACTGATCGGCGCGCAATCCGGTGATCCAGGCGGCAGCGCCTTCCAGCGCACGGCCGAGCGGCTCGACCTTGCGTGCGCCGCAGCAGGCCTTGCGGGCCGCTATCGAGCCATAGAAGCCGTTGATGCCATGTTCGCGAACGAAACCTTCGACCTCGTCATGGCGCGGATAGAACGGCTTGATGGCGAGCCCGTAGCGAGCCTCGGTCTTTGCCCAGAGCGCATGAACCTCGGGAAAGAGCCGTCCCGTATCGAGCGTCACGATCTCGACCGGCAGGCGCTGCGTGGCGATCAGATGGGTGACCACCTGATCCTCGAGGCCGAAGCTGGTGGTGAAGACGAGCCGGCCATCGATCGTCTCGCAGAGCCCAGCAAGCCTTGCAGCGGCATCCGCCGTTCCGAACGAGACAATCATCTCTTCGGCCTGGTGGCTGAGCGCTTCCACGAGGCTATATCGCGTAGTCGACCGGGCTGAAACTCGGTTGATACCGTCGCCACCACACTCCGCCGCCTGCTTCATGGAACGTCCGAATGTTCTGTAAAACGAACATTCTCAATATCCCCCGGGCCGCAGAATATCAATTCACAGGCGATAGCGTGAAATTCCATATTTGCCCGGCGATGGAGAAGATCCTCCCGGTTCGAAGCACCTCGTCCGGCAGCGTTCGGAACCTTCCGGCGAGGGCCCGCGTTTGATCGGCAAGGCCCCGAACCGGTCGCAAGACGACCGTCGGAGCGACATGACCGACAGGGGGAAGCCATGACGAAAACAGCCAACAAGGCCGTCGAAAGTCTGCGCAAGGAACAGCGCAAGCAGAAGCAGGAAGGCAATGGCTCGGCCGAGAAGCGGCTCGACGAAGCCCTGCGCGAGAGCTTTCCCGCCAGCGATCCCGCGGCGCCGGTGACGCCGACCACGCCGGGAGCACCGAAGCAGCGGCGGGCCTGATCTTCCCTCGCCCGGTTGCGCCCGTGGCATGCCGATGCCATCTCGATCTGCCATCGTGATGGAGACCGAGCATGCCCGAGCGCGCCAGAGTGGAGGCCTTCATCGCCGTGGTCGTCAGCGGCGACCATGTCGGCGCCATCCGCGACTTCTATACCGAAGGCGCCAGCATGCAGGAGAATCTCGGCGAGCCGCGCCGGGGTCGCGAAGCCCTGATGGCGCATGAGGCGAAGGCGCTGGCTCGGCTAGAACGCATGCACACTCATCCGCCTCGCGCCCTGGTGGTCGATGGCGACCGCGTCGTCGTTCATTGGGTCTTCGACGCGATCGGCAAGGATGGCAGTGCGCGACGCCTGGAGGAACTGGCGATCCAGCGCTGGGAGGGCGACCGCATCGCCGAGGAGCGCTTTTTCTACGATACCGCCACGTCCTGGCGCGAGGTCGAAGCGCCAGCCGACGGCAAGAGCCCCAGCTAGAGGCCCCCTCGCCGATCCGATTCCTCGCGGCGCATCGGCGTCCGCCGAAGGCTTCCGGCATTCCGTACAGCTGCGCTCAGAAGGGCGGCGACCGACCGGCCCCTGCCTTAGCGGACGCCGCCGAGCCCGACGGAGAGCTTGTCGCCGATCTCGATGAACTTCAGCGGATTTCGCGCCTGATCAGACAGGCGTGTCTCATAGTGCAGATGCGGCCCGGTCGAGCGCCCGGTCGAGCCGACGCGGCCGATCACCTGCCCGGCTGCGACGAGTTGGCCTGGCTTGACGTCCAAAGCGCTGAGATGGGCGTATCGCGTGGTGACGCCGTTGCCATGGTCGAGCTCGACGAGATTGCCATAGCCGCCGGAGATCTCGGCGCGCAGCACCTGCCCGGCGCCTGCCGCCCGCACCGGCGTGCCGGTCTCACTGCGGAAATCCATGCCGGCATGCATCGCCGTCTGCCCGGTGAACGGGTCGCTGCGCGGGCCGAAATTGCTGGTCGTGCTGTCATCCCCCTCGAGCGGCCGCTGGAACGGCACGATGGTCGCAAGATCGCGCCAGCGCCCGTAGACGGAACGCGCCTGATTGAGCTGCATCAGCGCGTGCTCGAAGCTGCCCGGCCTGATCGAGGTCGAGAGCGGCACCAGCGGGCCGCCCATGCCAGCACGCGCCGCCGGAAGCCTGACCTTGGCGGGATCGAGGCCGATCTCGCCCAGCGCAACCCTGACCTCCTGGACCCGGCCGACGAACTGACGCCCCAGCCCGGCAATCTGCTGTGACTGGCCGGTTTCGACACGGTCGAGCGACTGGCCGAGCAAGGTGATGCGCTGATCGAGGGACAGGGCCTCGTTCGCCTTGACCTGCGCCGCAACCTGGCGGCGCTGCTGCGCCAACACCGCCGGATTGACCTTGTCGATGATGCTGGACTCGCCAGCGAACTGATTGCCGCCGGGCGCCTGTGCCCCGCCCTGAGGCAGCACCGGCCCGACCGCCTGCCCTGCGAGCGCCCCCAGCAGCGCCTGGCGTGCCTCGAGTTCGATCTGCCGGGTGATCAGATCGGCAAGATGGTCCTGCGCGCCGCCGCCGGCGTTGGGTGCCTGCCCCGGCTGCGCCGGCATACCGGGCGAGGCGCCCTGCGCCATGATCGCGCCGACCAGGCGGCGCTGCAGCGCCTTCAGTTTCTCGTCATAGCTGCTTTGCAGGAAGGCCTGTTCCTGCTCCAGGGCGGCGACGCGGCCTTTTTCCCGATGAAGCAGATAGCCGGTCGCGCCGGCGGCGAGGCAAGCCGCGATCGTGATCGACCAAGGCAGCAGGCCGCCGCGACCGCGCGAGGAACCGCCCGAGCCAAAACCCCGCCGCCGCGGCGATTGACCAAGCCCGGCCTGCGGGCTGGACGCCGGCGCGACGGCCCTCTCCTCGTCGCGCCGCTTCAGTCGAACGGGCTGCATGACCCTCGTTCCAGTACACGGCCGCCAGATCGCGCTGTCGGCGAGCCACGGTGGCGTGACGCGAAGCGAGGCAGCGTCACCCTTATCGGGCATAAGTATAGTGCAAACAGAGGGTTGCCGCGATAGTCCCGGCTCTCCAATGCCGTCCCTCCGTCAGACGCAGACGTAGCGAAACTCGCCATTCTCGACGCTGACGCTCGCCTCGGTGAGCGGCCTCTTTTCCAGCTGCAGGTTGAGGATGCTGCGCGAGAGCGCCGGCAGCATCGAGTTGGTGATGATGTTGTCGATCATGCGCCCGCCCGAATCCGGGTCGTTGCATTGTGCGACGATGTGCTCGACCACGGCATCGTCATAGGTGAAGTCCGCGCCGTGATTGTCGCGCAGGCGCTTGCCGATACGGCCGAGCTGGAGTCGCACGATGCCGCCGAGCATCTCGCCGGAGAGCGGGTAGTAGGGGATCGTCACCAGGCGCCCGATCAACGCCGGCGGAAAGACCTTCAGCAGTGCCGGCCGCAGCGCCACCGCGAGCGCCTCGGGATCGGCCCGGCTCGCCGCGTCGCCAGCCAAGCGCATGATCTCGTCGGTGCCGACATTCGAGGTCAGGATGATCAGCGTGTTCTTGAAGTCGATCCGCCGGCCGGTGCCGTCCTCCATCTGTCCTTTGTCGAAGACCTGGAAGAACAGCTCGTGCACATCGGAATGTGCCTTCTCGACTTCGTCGAGCAGCACCACCGAATAGGGCTTGCGGCGCACCGCCTCGGTCAGCCTGCCACCTTCGCCATAGCCGACATAGCCGGGAGGCGCGCCCTTCAGCGTCGAGACCGTATGCGCCTCCTGGAACTCGCTCATGTTGATCGTGATGACGTTCTGCTCGCCGCCATAGAGCGCCTCCGCCAGGGCGAGCGCCGTCTCGGTCTTGCCGACGCCCGACGGGCCGCAGAGCATGAACACGCCGATCGGCTTGTTGGGGTTGTCGAGCTTGGCCCGGCTGGTCTCGATGCGCTTGGCGATCATCGAGATGCCATGCCCCTGCCCGACCACGCGCCGGTTCAACGTCTCGGCCAGATGGAGCACGGTCTCGATCTCGTCCTTGACCATGCGGCCGACCGGGATTCCGGTCCAGTCGGAGACGACGGAGGCGACCGACTGCTCGTCGACATGGGCGTAGATCATCCGGTTGGCGGGATCGATCTCGCCGAGCGAACTGAACTTCTGCTTCAGGCTGGCACGCGTTGCCTCGGGATCGGCGGCAGGGGCTGCCGGCGCCTCGGCATCGGCGGCGGCAGCCTCCCCGGCCGGCTTCTCGCCGAGCTTGCCGCGCAGCAGCGTGATCTCCTCCACCAGCGCCAGTTCGGACGCCCAGTCGGCTTCCAGCTTCTCGAGCTTCGTCTTCAGCGCAGCGCTTTCCTCCTCGATCTTGCCGAGGCGTTCGTCGGTCGCATCGCCCAGATCCTGATCGGCGATCAGCGCCGCCCTTTCCTTCTCCAGCGCCGCGAGGCCGACACGGGCATCCTCGATCGCGGCCGGAACCGCAGTCTGGCTGATCGCGACGCGAGCGCAGGCCGTGTCGAGCAGGCTCACCGCCTTGTCGGGCAATTGCCGCGCCGGAATGTAGCGCGAGGAAAGCTGCACGGCGGCGACGATCGCGGCGTCGGAGATGCGGACCTTGTGATGCGTCTCCATCGGCCCGATCAGCCCGCGCAGCATGGTGCAGCAGCGAACGACATCGGGCTCGTCGACCTGCACCGGCTGGAAGCGCCGGGTCAGCGCCGGGTCCTTCTCGAAATACTGCCGGTATTCCGACCAGGTGGTCGCCGCGATGGTACGCAGCGTACCTCGCGCCAAAGCCGGCTTGAGCAGGTTGGCGGCATCGCCCGTGCCGGCCGCGCCACCCGCGCCGATCAGCGTGTGCGCCTCGTCGATGAACAGGATCACCGGCGTTGACGAGGACTGCACCTCGTCGATGACCGAGCGCAGCCGCTGCTCGAACTCGCCCTTCATCGAGGCGCCGGCCTGCATCAGGCCGATATCGAGGGCGCAGACCTTGACCCCGCGCAGCGGCGGCGGCACGTCGCCCGCGACGACGCGCTGGGCGAAGCCCTCGGCGATCGCCGTTTTGCCGACGCCGGCCTCGCCGGTGAGGATCGGATTGTTCTGGCGCCGGCGCATCAGCACGTCGATGACCTGGCGGATCTCGTCGTCCCGGCCGAGGATCGGGTCCATCGTGCCCGAGCGTGCCTTTTCGGTCAGGTCCTGTGAGAAGCGGTCGAGCGCTGTCGTGCCCTTAGGCCCCTCAGCCTGCTCGGCGCCGGGCGTGCCGGCAGCGCGCAGGCCAGAACCGTCCATCGGCCGCAGGTTCTCCTCCTCCGAGTCCTTCCAGATCTTCGCATGGCCGGCGGCGAGTTCCTCGACCGGGATCTTGCCGAACTCCCGCGAGATCGCGGTCAGCGCGCGCTTCAGCTCCAGCGACTTCAGCGCCGCGACCAGGACATGGCCGGTCCTGATCTGCGTCTCGCCGAAGAACAGGGTGGCGTAGTGCCAGCCGCGGTCGAGCACGTCGACGACGTTGTTGGCGACGCCGGGCATCTCCGTCTCGTTCTTGCGGAAGCCCTCGATGACGCCGCCGATATCGGTGGCGAGCCGGGCCATGTCGAGCCCGTAATGCTGCGCCGTCAGCCCGATATCGGTCGAGCGGCGCTGCAGGATCTGGGCGAGCCAGTGCGCCAGCTCGACATTGCGGTTCCCGGCTCCCTTGGCCTGGCGTAGCGCCTGGATGAAGGCTTCGTAGCCGACGCGGTTGAGCTTGCCGGTGACGGCTTCGAGACTGATGTCGGCCATGCCTGTCTCCTATCGTCGGTCTTTTGGGCGAGCGTCCTGAGCATGGGGAGTCCGGCTTTGCCGGCTGCGCTTCTGGCGCATGCGCTCGGCCGGGTGGAAACGCGCATCGCGCCGGAGCGTCCCGTCGGGCACGTCCCAGTTCGGCGAGACCCAGCTCGACCAGCCGAGCGCCCCGAAGCGCCCGAGCTGCATCGGCCTGACCTTGCCGACCGGCAGGGCAAGCTCGACATCCCATTCGAACTGCTCGCCGAGATAGAAGAACACCGCATCGGCCAAAGGCTCGCAGCGGTCGCCATTGGGCAGGAAGCGGTCGAACTGCTCCATGTCGCGGGCGACGATGCGCAACCGGAACTTGTCCTCGACGCTGTAGACGCTGGCCCCGACGAGGGCATTGCTGCCGAGCGCACAATGCCCGAGGCCGAGCCTGGTTCGATCGGCTGGATCGAAGGCCAGCCACATGCCGACGAACTGCTCGACCTCGACCTCGATGTCGAACAGCCCGGTGAGCAGGCTGCGCAGGCGCGAGGCGGACTTTGCCTGCGCTCCGGTCAGCCCGGCATGGGCGAGTTTTTCGGCATCCGGCACGCTGTCCAGATTCTGGTAGGGCTTCGAGCCGAGGCCGGTCATGCTTCCGACATAGGCGACGAACCGGTCGAGATCGGCCCGGTCATGCTGAGCGATCGGCCGGGAATCCGCCCAGGCCCGAAAGAAGAGCTGCAGGAAGCGGTGGTTGAAGATGTCGAGGAAGCGCGGAAAGGCGTCGTCGCGCGCGATCTGCCAGTGATAGCTCTCCTCGGTGGTCGCCAGCGGCAGCGCGCCCTGCGGCCCGAGCAGGCCGAGGAACTTGACGAAGAGCCGCAGCCGCCCCTGCCCGTCCCGGTCCGCCTCGGCAAGCGTCGAGGCCGGGAAGTCCATATAGGCCTGCTCGCCCAGCGCTAGGTACTCGTCGCGCCGCGCCGCCACGTCGCCGATGCGCTCGCGCTCGGGGAAGCTGCGCTCGATCCGCCGCAGCACCGCGTAGAAGTCGTGACGCCAGGGTTCGGCCCGCAAGGCTTCGATGAAGGGCGGCTCGACGCGCAAGCCCTTGAGCGCCTCCGGCGGGACCGTGTCGTGCTGGGCGCTCACAGGATCCGTCTCGCACCGGCGCGCGGCGGAAAGCGCATGATCTCGCCGCGCTCGGCGGTGCGGATCACCGTCTGGGTGAAGTGGTTCATGGCGGCATACTCGGCGAGGAAACGGTCGAGCACCGCGCCGAGCAGGAAGACCCCGCTGCCCTCGAAGGCCTTTTCGTCGAATAGAACGGTGACTTCGAGCCCCCGCGCCGCGCCGGTTCCTCCCCGTTGCGGGAAGCGGCGAACGACCGGCCGGCTGTCGACGCTCTTGACCCCGCGGATGCGGCGCTCGATGGCGCCGTCGGCGAGATCGGCGAAAAGCGAGAGCATCTCGCGCAGCGCCTCGCCATTGCGTCCGGCACCGTGCTGGACAAGACCGAGTTGGTTGAGACTGAGCAGGTTGATCAGGCGCCAGGTGACGACGCCCGTGCTCGCCGTCTCCGAACGCAGCCTGAGCTGCGAGACGATAGGCTCGCGCGGCGGCGTCGGCCCCGCGAGACAAACGATGTCGAGCGCGACATTGTCGATCAGGCGGAAGTCCGCCCCGCCGGTGCCGGTCGGCAAATGCTCGGTGAGGTGACGGTTCGAGCAGAGCGCCCGCACGCTGAGCTCGGCCACCGAGGTGGCGTCACTGACCGTCGCGGGCTCGGCCAGCGAGATGAACATCTCGGTGCCGACATAATCAGTCTCACGTCCCTCGCGACGCTCAGCCGCCCCGCGGCGGCGCGGCAGCCGGCGTTGCGTATAGAGCAGGCCCTGCGTCGGCGAAGCCCCTTCTGGCGAGGAATAGAGCGGGTGAACCTTCTGCTTCTCGCGGCCGCCGACATAATGCGCGTAGACATCGAGGATTCTGTGCGGCTCGTAATCCAGCATCCGGCTGCGATCCGGCACCACGTGGTACTCGTGCTCGTTCTTGCGCACCGGAATGCGGTCTGTCGTCTTCTCGAACAGGTTGACGGCCGGCGCGGCATAGAGCGCGAACATCGCGCGCTGCACCGCCGCCGCGAGCCGCGTGTTGACCTCGTTGAAGGCGAAGATCACGTCGACATTCTTGGACTTGAGCCGCGGCATGATCCGCTCCAGGCCGCCGAGCCTGAAGCCGAGGAATTTGCGCGGGAACCAGAAATACTCGCGCAGCAGGTCGAAGCCGCGGAACACCCGCGTATCGGCAGGCAACAGGGCCTCGTCCTCGTCGAAGCCGATCTGCTCGAGCGTGCACTCGGCCCCGGAGGTGATCACAGGATCGCCGAACTCGTCGAGATGGCGGAAATAGATCCCGACGCAGTTGGCGAACAACTGCTCGTAGAGAGCGACCGCATCGGCTTCGCCACCGAGAAGATGCACCTTCAGCTCGCGGCATTTGCAGCCGGCAAACCAGCTCATCGGCAGCTTGGCCGCCTGCGCCGCGCCCGGCTCGTCGGCAGGATCGCTCGCGGTCCGGTGCGTCAACGACAGGCGAAGCCCCGAGAGCACGCGTGCGTCGGGCGGCAGGCCCAGTGCCTGCAGCGGGCCGGGCGCGGGAATATACTCGGCCGCCGCCACGTCGAACGGCCAGAGCATCACCTCCGCCCCCAGCCGGTAGCGGCAGGCGACGCGCCGGTCGCGCTCGACATAGGTCGCGTCGAGATAGGCTCCACGCGGAACGTGCACGCCCTCGCGCAGCCCCGGATCGGCATAAAGCGGCATCATGCCAGCGAGCAGTGCCGAGGGAGTGGGCGCCAGATAGTTCGGGATCAGCTGTTCGAGCAGGTTGTTGGTGAATTCGGGGAACTCGTGCTTGAGCTTGAGCTGGACCCGCGCCGCAAGGAAGGCGGCTCCGTCCAGCAGTCCCCGCACCATCGGATCCATGCGCTCGCCGACCAGACCGCCGAGCCGCTCCGCGATCCCCGGATATTCTTCCGCGAATTCCTTGGTGTGTTCCTCGAAGAGCCGGAGCTCGCGATTGTAGAAATCCAGGAACTCTTGGTTCATGAGGCGCTATCGGCTCTTGATCGCGATCTTGCCGGTGTCGAGCTCGACATCGGCGACGAACTGAACCGGCACGTCGACCGGCTCGCAATTGAGGTCGGCCCGGACGAGGAAGCGAACCTTCAGCTCGGCCTTGTCGATGCTCTCGTCCCGCTCGACGGCGATGGACTGGCGGATCAGGCGCGGCTCGTAGCCGATGAGCACATCAGCCAGTTCGTCCCTGATCGAGCCAACGCGGTATTCGTCGATGGAACGGTTCGCGATGTCGGGAAAGCCGTGATTGAGCACGGAGCGCCGGACATGCTCGAAACGCGAGAGATCGGCCGAGGATGCGAGGTTGGTCGTGTTGACCAACGCATCGAGATCGACCGCGATCTCCTGCCGCAGCTTCTGTTCAGTGATCGCGGCCCGCGGCGCGGCGCGGCGCCCGGCGATGACGCGTTCGCCGCCGGCGTCGCGCAGATCGAGCGGCGTCTTCGCATCCTTGCTGCGATGCGCCTCCCGGAACGCGAACATCAGCGGCGGGCGCAGCCTGTTCTTCGCTCTCGCGTCCATGACCAAGCCCTCCATCCACCTGCCCGACAATCGGGCATCGCCGCGCCCGAGCCGCAACCTCTGCAAGAGGCTGCAGGAACCGCCTCCGCAAGCTCCTGCCCCTCGTCGGATCGGCCTGTCGCCGACCGAAACGCGGCCGCTGCGGCACCTCTCGCGGGGCAGCCGCAGCGTTCCCGCGCCTGACGGGCCCCGCCGCGAACGCGCCAGGGCCCGGCCCGTCACTCCTTGTTGGCCTTGATGTCCCAGGTGCCGGTCGAGGGCGCGCCAAGCGTGCCGTCATCCTTCTGGAATTTGTACTCGAACTTGATCTTGGCGAAGTTCAGCGAGAACTGGTCGGTCGGCACCGGATTGCCGCCGGTCGAGTCGCCGGACTGGTAACTGGAGACGAGCAGATCCTGCAGGGTCACAGTATAGAACTCCTGCTGATCCTTGCCCTGCTTGCGGACGAACAGAACAGCCTTCTTGATGTGCTTGCCGGAGGCGCAGGACAACATCAACACAGGCGAGGCCTTGCTGACATTGGCCGTGCAATGCAGGTCCTGAAAGCTGACTTTTCCGGCACCGCCGCCGGAACCCGAGGAATGGGTACCGGAATTGCTCGCCCCCCAGGAGAAGGATTCGATCTCGATCGTTTCCTTGTGCTTGGAATCGTGGCTCTCACCCTTGATTCCTTCAATCTCGAGCAGGAAGTCGCTAGCCATCTTTCTCTCCAGTGTTTGACCGTCATCTGACGAAGTCGATTGCGACGGCGCATCGCTCGCGGGGTGGCACCGGCGCGCGACCGCTCAGCCCCGATGCGAGCGGGCACGGGGTAGGCACAGGCTGGAGACTTCGCGCGCCCGAAAGCGCGCGACGCCCTATTCCTTTCGCCCAGGCAGGCGCGAGACCAGGCTCAGGCCGATATCCATCCCTTCGAGCTGGAAATGCGGCCTGAGATAGAACTTTGCCGAATAATATCCGGGGTTCTCCTCGTCTTCGAAGACGTCGATGCGCGCATCGGAAAGCGGTCGACGCGCCTTCGTCTCCTCGCTGGAATTGACGGGATCGCCGTCGATATAGTCGGTGATCCACTCCTGCAGCCAGCGACGCAGGGGTTCGCGCTCCTTGGTGGAGCCGACCTTGTCGCGCACCATGCATTTGAGGTAGTGCGCGAAACGTGAGACGGCGAACATGTATGGCAGCCGCGAGGACAGATTGTCGGACGCGGTCGCCGCAACGCCGTCGGGTCCGAAGAAGGCCTTCGGCTTGTACAGCGACTGCGCGCCGATGAATGCGGCCTTGTCGGTGTTCTTGCGGTGGATCAGCGGGATCAGCCCCGATTTCGCCAGCTCGGCCTCGCGCCGGTCACTGATCGCGATCTCGGTCGGACATTTCAGGTCGACGCCGCCATCATCGGTCGGGAAGGTATGTGTCGGCAGGTTCAGGACCTCGCCGCCCGACTGCACGCCGCGGATACGGGTACACCAGCCATATTCCTTGTAGGCACGGTTGATGTTGACGGCCATCGCATAGGCCGCGTTCATCCAGGCGTATTTTTCGCCCCTATGGCCGTCGGTATCCTCCTCGAAGGCGAACTCCTCGACCGGCTCCGACTTGGCGCCGTAAGGCACGCGCGAAAGCACGCGCGGCAGGCACAGCCCCATATAGCGGGAGTCCGCGGCGTCGCGCAGCGACTTCCAGGCGGCATAGTCCGGTGTGTCGAAGACCTTGCCGAGATCGCGCGGATTGGACAGCTCCGTCCAGGCATCCATGCCCATCAAGGTGGGATCGGCGGCGGCGAAGAAGGGGGCATGAGCTGAGGCCGCGACCTTGGAGAGATCGCGCAGCAACTGCACGTCCGTCGCCAGATGGCTGAAATGGTAGTCGCCTATCAGGCAGCCGAAGGGCTGACCGCCGAGCTGACCAAACTCCTGCTCATAGACCTGCTTGAAGAGCGGGCTCTGATCCCAGCGGGCTCCGGGGTAGGTCTTGAGATTGCGGTAGAGCTCGTTCTTGCCGACATTCATCACCTTGATCTTCAGCTGCGAGTCCGTCTCGGAGTTGAAGACAAGGTAATTCAGACCGCGCCAGGCGCTCTCGATCTTCTGGTATTCGGGGGCGTGCAGCACCTCGTTGATCTGCTCGGTCAGCTTGGCGTCGAGCCGCGCGATCATCTCCTCGATCGTGTCGAGCACGTCGGTCTTGATCAGCGTCGAGTCGGCGAGCGCCTGGTTTACGAGAGTCGCGACCGCATTCTCGACTTCGGTCGCGGCGCGCTCGGTCTTCGGCTTGAAGCTCTGCTTGAGAACGTTCGCGAACTCGTCCGCGTCCCGCGTCTCGGCTACTGCTCCGCCGGGCTGCTGGATTTGTGTTTCCGCCATGGCCGCCTCGCTCAACCGTTGCCGTTTTGCTTGTTGCCGTCAGCCGACTTCTCGCCGAGCTTGTCCTTCATCGCAGCCATGAGTTGCGGATCGGCCAGCAGCGCCTTGATCTGGTCGCTCGCCGCCATCTTGCCGTCCATGTAGCGCAGCAGGTTGGCGAGCTGCTCGCGCGCCTCCAGCAGCTTCGCAGTGGCCGGAATCTGGCGGGCGATGGCAGCCGGATTGAAGTCGTCGAACTTGGTGAACTTCAGAGCCACCGAGAGCTTTTCGCTGCCGTCGCCGCCAAGCTTGTTGGGCACGTTGAAGGCGACACCGGGCTCGATCGCCGCCATGCGCTGATCGAAATTGTCCATGTCGATGTCGAGGAATTTGCGCTCGGAGATATCGGGCTTCTCGACGGCGGAAGCGTTGCCGGAGAGGTCGGCGAGGACGCCCATTACAAAGGGCAGTTCGATCTTCTGCTCGGCGTTGTAGGGGTCCTCATATGTGATGTGGACCCGCGGCGGCCTGTTTCGGCGAATGAACTTCTGCCCAGAATCCCCGGCCATGTCAGCGCCCCTTCCTCTAGAGGCATCACGCAAAGGTAGCGTGACACCACGCCAAGTCACCTAGCTCGCTATACCATACACAATTGCCGTCAGCTTGACAGTTCCTGTTGAACTGCTCGCAACGTGCCGATCGGCCATGCAAACCAATCGCGAATTCGTGAATTCGTCGACACCGGCAGGCATGACGACGCCATTCGCAAGGGGCCTTCTCCCGGGTGAGTAAGTATCCGGGAGCCTATTCGTCGATGCTCCTGCGTATGCCTACTTCAGGAAGGATATCGCTCAGCAGCGACATGAAATCCTGTTGCGCGAGCGCGCAGGCTTTGTCCATCAGGAGCGGCACAGGGTTCGAAGGCTCGACGAGTCGATAGAAGGCGGCCACTGCCCTCATCCGACTGACGGCCTCGGCGCGGTTCGCGACGCTCTGCGCCGCAGCCTCGGAGGCCGACGCCGTCGCGGTGGCAGCGACCGGCTCAGCAGCCGGCTCGTGCTCGCTTTCCGCGCCGCCGCGCTCGCCTTCGGTCGCTTCTGCCTCGCCCTCCTCTTCCGAGCTCTCCTGCCAGGCGTCGCTTGACTGCTCCTCGTAGCCATCGCCTCCGGGATCCTCGTAGCCCTCAGACGCATTCAACCGCTCGAGCGGGAGCTGGAAGCGCGGCTCGGTGCCGATCTCGAGGATCGCCTTGTCGACATGCTCGGGAAACATGATCTGGATCACCTCGATCAGCGACTTGCCGATCAGCCGCTGCGCCTGTCCGATCAGCAGCACCGCCGGGCTCGAAGGCTCGGAGTGGCGGAAATAGGCGAGGCAGGCGGAAAGCGCGGCACGCGCCTCCGGCACGGAGGCGCAGGCGCCGGCCGGCAAGATAAGCGGCGCCAGCGAAACCGCGGCCGGAGAGCCGGCATCCGCAGCAGACTCGCCCGTCTCCTGCGGAGCACTCCGGCCGGCAAAGGGTTCGAGAAGGCTGATGATCTGGCCGACCAGGGCCGAAAGGCGCGGAAAGCTCAGCGCCCCGCCGCCTCCCACCCGCTCGTTCCAGATCGCGCGGATCTGGGCTATCGCTTCGCGGATCGCCACGACTTGGTCGAACCCCGCCTTCAGCTCCGCAGGGTTGTGTTTGGCGAGCTCGTCGAGCGCGGCCTGGATCGCGCCCCCGTCGGGGTGCTGCTCGGCCTCGTCGGGCTGGATCGCACCGGTAGCGACGAGCTGACTGCGGAAGACCAGCGGGCCGATCCGCTTGCTGGTCAGGAGCGGCGCATGCTGCAGCGGCAACACCACCGTGGCGAGGTCGTCGAGACTCTGCAGCGCGGCCTCGCGCAGGGTGAGACTCTCCCCCTCGGCGCGGGGATGCACCTCCTTCCAGTATTGCGAGAGATGACCCGCAATCAGGTCAAGGCAAGCGGAAAAGCCGGGGATGTCGCGGTTTAGCAGGCAGAGCTTGCCGGCCAGCACCAGCACGCGAATGTCGCGGCTGAGCTTAAGGACCTTAGCGATATCGGCGAAGGCGACAGGGAAATCGATCGCCGACCGGTCGAAATAGGATGTCGGCAGCATCACTTCGAGATGCGCAATGATGTTGGTGAGGGCCACGTCTTCATCGGGATCCGGGCCGCAAGGGCCGTCCACCAGAACCGGCCCGGCCAGATCAGCGAAGTTCAACGCCGCCATGAGCCCCCTCGGTCAATATGCGGACGCCACGAGGCGCCGGCACGAGCAGTCGTCAATCGGCCTGAATCCGGGTCTCGACGCGACGATTGTCCCCCGAGAACGGATCTGCGGCGATCGGCTTGCTCTGGCCGTAGCCGCGCGGCACCAGCTTGGCGGCGTCGACGCCACGCAAGCTGAGATAGTTGACCACGGCCTTGGCGCGCCGCTCGGACAAGTTCAGGTTATAGTCGGCCGAGCCTCGGGCATCGGTATGCCCTTCGACCAGGAAGTTGTTCGTCGCCAGTTGCGGGTCCTTCAACGCCTTGGCGAATTCGTCGAGATTGCTCTTGGCCTCGGGCTCAAGCGCATCGGAATCATACTTGAACTTGACGACCAGATCGAAGGCTGCCGGCGGCTTCACGGCATGGCCGGCCTTGTTGCATTCAGCCTCCGTGCCGATGCAGAGCCCGCGCGAAACGCCGAGACTGGGCTTTCCACCTCCGAAATGCTTGATGATGTCGTCCGCCTTGTAGCTCTGCGACAGTGCCGGCAAGGATGAAAACGCCCAGCCTCCCGCAGCGAAAACGGCGCCGACACACACAATGGCCTGCTTGCGCACCGTCTTCCTCCCGTTTAATTTCACGCTGGCGGTTGAAGACTTACGGCATGGACTATGACTCGCAGCCTCCGCTGCGTCAATGTCGTCTCCAAGCAAAAGCCACGAGGTTTCGTTGATGCCCGCCGAACTTCGTCAGTCAAAAAGACTCGCCTCCTTTACCACTCCTCTGGGGCAAGACTTCTTTTCACTTATCAAGTTCGAGGCCCGCGAGGCTCTTAGCGAATTGTTCGTCTATCAGGTCGAGGCGACGAGCACGACTGCCGATGCCGATCTGCAAAGCATCATCGGCGAGAAATGCGCCGTCAAGATGACTTTGAAGAACGGGCAGGACCGCATCTTCAACGGCGTGCTGGTCGATGCACAATGGCTCGGCCGCGAGAACGACATAGACAGCTATCGTTTTATCCTGCGGCCCTGGCTCTGGCTGCTCTCACAACGCTCGGATTGCCGCATCTTCAAGGACAAGACGCCGATCGACATCATCAAGGCGATCTTCGGCAAGGAAGCCAAGGCGAGCTTCGACGACCGCGTCAGCGACAAGCCGACCGCGATCGAATACTGCGTCCAGTATCGCGAGACCGATCTCGACTTCGTGCTCCGACTGCTCGAGAAGTACGGGATCTATTACTATTTCAAGCACACGGACAACGACCACCAGCTCGTCCTGTCCGACGCCCGCTCCTCGCATGATCCCGTTACGGCCGCCGCCGAGCCGACCTTCGCCGGGGCCGGCACAGACTACCCCTTCATGCCGAAGGATGGACGACAGCGCCGCCAGATCGAGCACATCACCCAATGGTCGACGCTTCGGCGCCTGCGCACGGGCAAGATCGAGCTCAAGGACTACGATTTCGAGAAGTCGGCCGCCGACCTGACTGCCAAGGCCGAGGAAGGTTTCGCGCGCAGCAAGGCCTACGAGAGCTACGACTATCCCGGCGCCTATCTCGACCGGGGCAAGGGCGAGCGCTTCGCCAAGGTGCTGGCCCAGGCCGAGCAGGCACAGGACGACCGCCGTCAGGCCATGGGCGAGGCGCCGAGCCTGCATCCGGGCTCACTGATGAAACTCGGCGTGCACCCGGTCGGCTCCGAGAACGCCGAATATCTCGTGGTCCGCGCCACACACAGCTTCGGGGTCCAGAGCTACCGCTCCTCGAAGCGCGCCGACGATGCGATCTATCAGGGATCCTACGAGTTCCAGAAGGCCGACAAGCGCTTTCGCGCACCCCTCCTCACGCCTTGGCCAACGATCGTCGGCCCAGACACCGCGAAGGTCGTCGGGGAGAAGAACAAGGGCGAGGAAGGCGATATCGACGTCGACAAGTTCGGCCGGGTCTGGCTGCGCTTCCACTGGGATCGGGAGAAGGACTCGACCTCCTGCCGCGTCCGCGTCGGTCAGGCCTGGTCCGGCAGGAACTGGGGTGGACAGATCATCCCGCGCATCGGCCAGGAGGTCATCGTCGAGTTCATCGAGGGCGACCCCGACCGCCCGCTCGTCATCGGTACGGTCGTCAACGACCTGCATATGCCCCCTTACGACCTGCCAGGCAGCAAGACCCAGTCCGGCCTCAAATCGGAATCGACAGACGGCGGCGGCAAGCGGGGCAAGTTCAACGAGATCAAGTTCGAGGACCTCGCCGGCAAGGAGGTCTTCAGCATGCAGGCCGAGAAGGACCACAAGACTGTGGTCTTCAACATCGAGACCCGCGATGTCGGAGAGAAATTCGAAGGCGGAGCGACCGATTTCGCCCGCACCACCCAGATCATGGGCGGCAGCGACAAGCTGCACGTCAAGGACGGCAAGCGCTATGTCGAGGCTGCGCTGGAGATCAAGCTGGTCTGCGGCCAGAGCACCATCACCATGACGCCGACCGACATCACGATCTCGTCGCCGACCATCAAGGTCACCAGCACCATCAAGACCGAGGTCCACGCCGACGCGACCACGATTGTCACGGGCGGCATCGTCAAGATCAACTGAGCAAGGTGCAACCGAGCACGAAATGTCCCGCCTCCGCTTCAGTTCGGCCCGCGAGGTCTTCGAGAGCTTCCCGGCGCTGCGCCAGCTCGTAGGCACTCCGCCCACCACCGAGCCGCCTCTTACCTTTCTGGCCCGCCTCGCAGCTGGTGCGGAGCCCCAGCAGGCCATTGGCTTCTGCGCCTTCCTGCTGCCGCGGCGCGAAGCCGTCTGGTGGGCCCTGCAGAGCGTCCAGCGCATGCGGCCATCCGGAGCATCGGCCGATCCCGGCCTGCAGGCCGCCGAGGCCTGGGTTCGCGATCCCGGCGATGCCCTGCGCCGTGCCGCTCTCGATACCGCCGAAGCCGGCGACAGTGCCGAGCCCGGTACCTGGGTCGCCTGGGCAGCGGGCTATTCCGGCGGCAGCATGCTCGCGAACCATGCGGTCCCCTGCCCGCCCGACCTCACGGCCAAGACGGCGCGTATCGCGGTGTTAACCGCGCTCGGCCGTGTTCCGGCGCGCGAGCGTGATGCCGCATTGCGGAATTGCGTCGAAGCATGCTTTCGTTTGGTCGATGACGAAGGCGGCGGAACGCGGACGTAGAGCTGGCGTGGTCATGCCGCCGGAGCGGCGGAAGCCTTGTGACAGCGATACGGGCATTTCCAGATGGCGCTGACGCTGACGATCGAGAACGAGACCTCGCTGCCCGATGGCGGCCCGCTCAGCGTGACCCTGAGCGGCGGCCGCGGCCTCGATATCGGCCGCGACCAGCATCTCGACTGGGCGCTGCCCGACCCGACGCGCGCCATTTCCGGCCGGCATTGCGAAATCCGCTATCGCGACAACGCCTATTGGCTGCGCGACATCTCGACCAACGGCACCTTCGTCAACGGCGCAGCCCACAGGGTGCAATCGCCCTATCGGCTGCAGCATGGCGACCGGCTCGAGATCGGCCACTACATCATCGCGGTGACCATCGACGAGGCGGACCGCCAAGCCGCCGCGACGGCCGAGCGCCCGCGCACCCCGCCACCGCCAGGACAATCCCTCTGGGACGGGAATGGCGACGAGGCCCCGCCGATCGCGCGCAGGGACCTGATGCCGCAGAAATACAAACCGGTCCATGCCGGCTTCATCGACTGGGCGGCCGACATCCCCAACCC
>NZ_JAWDID010000057.1:0-33523 GCF_032464875.1 Allobosea rubneri | reverse complement strand
GCGCCGGAGGCGGCCGGTGCGGGCGCGGCGGCAGCCGGCTTCGGAGCCTCGGCGGCCGGCTTCGGCGCCGCGGCCACGGCAGCGCCACCGGCGGTGATCGAGCCGAGCAGGGCGTTGACGCCGACCGTCTCGCCTTCCTTGGCGACGATCTCGCCAAGCACGCCGGCGGCCGGGGCGTTGACCTCGAGGGTCACCTTGTCGGTCTCGAGCTCGACCAGGGGCTCGTCTGCCTTCACCGCCTCGCCGGGCTTCTTGAACCACTTGCCGATCGTCGCCTCGGAAACGGATTCGCCGAGGGTGGGTACGCGGATTTCAGTCGCCATGTCAGGCCTCTTCTCGTGTCTTGGTCTCGAACCCGGTGCCGAAAGACGGGGCGGTCTTCGGGGAACACCGGGCTCCGGCGATAGCGAAGCGGATCAGGCCGCGAAGGCCTCATCCAGGAATGCGTTGAGCTGGGCGAGATGCTTCGACATCAGGCCGGTCGCCGTCGCGGCCGAGGCCGGCCGGCCGACATAGCGCGGCCGCTTCGACTTCGAGCCGGCATGGCCCAGCACCCATTCCAGATAGGGCTCGACGAAGGTCCAGGAGCCCATGTTCTTCGGCTCCTCCTGGCACCAGACCACGTCGGCGCCCTTGAAGCGCGACAGCTCCTGCGCCAGCGTCTTCAGCGGGAACGGATAGAGCTGCTCGACGCGCATCAGGTAGACGTCGTCGATGCCACGCTTCTCGCGTTCCTCGAGCAGGTCAAAATAGACCTTGCCGGAGCAGAGCACGACCCGGCGGATCTTCGAGTCCTTGACCAGCTTGGTCGTCGAGTTGCCGCGCTCGGCATCGTCGTGCAGCACGCGGTGGAAGGTCGAGCCCTCCGCCAGTTCGTCGAGCGTCGAGACGCAGCGCTTGTGACGCAGCAGCGACTTCGGCGTCATCAGGATCAGCGGCTTGCGGAAGTCGCGCTTCAGCTGCCGGCGCAGGATGTGGAAATAGCTCGCCGGCGTCGAGCAGTTCGCGACCTGCATGTTGTCCTCGGCGCACATCTGCAGGAAGCGCTCGAGACGGGCCGAGGAGTGCTCCGGACCCTGGCCCTCATAGCCGTGCGGCAACAGGCAGACCAGGCCCGACATGCGCAGCCACTTGCGCTCGCCCGACGAGATGAACTGGTCGAACACCACCTGCGCGCCATTGGCGAAATCGCCGAACTGCGCCTCCCACATCGTCAGCGCGTTCGGCTCCGACAGGGTGTAGCCGTACTCGAAGCCGAGCACCGCCTCTTCCGAGAGCATCGAGTTGATGACCTCGTAACGCGACTGGCCTTCGCGGATATGGTTCAGCGAGGTGTGACGAGCCTCGGTCTCCTGGTCGATCAGCACCGAATGGCGCTGCGAGAAGGTGCCGCGCTCGCAATCCTGGCCGGAGAGGCGCACCGGGTTGCCGTCGAGCAGCAGCGAGCCGAAGGCCAGCGCTTCCGCCGTCGCCCAGTCGATCCCCTGCCCGCTCTCGACCGCCTTGCGGCGGTTGTCGAGGAAGCGCTGGATCGTCTTGTGGACGTTGAAGCCTTCCGGGACCTCGGTGATCTTCTGCGTGATCTCCTTGAGCACGGCTGCCGGCACGCCGGTCGCGCCGCGGCGCGGATCGTCCTCGTCGGCGCGCATCGCCTTCATGCCGGCCCAGCGGCCGTCGAGCCAGTCGGCCTTGTTCGGCTTGAAGGACTGGCCGGCGTCGAACTCGACCTCGAGCTTGTCCTTCCAGGCCGCGCGCATCTGGTCGAGCTCGCCCGGCTGAATCACGCCCTCGGCTTCGAGCTTGCCGCTGTAGAGCTCCAGCGTCGACTTGTGGCCGCGAATCTTGCGGTACATCAGCGGCTGGGTGAAGCCCGGCTCGTCGCCTTCGTTATGGCCGAAGCGACGATAGCAGAACATGTCGATCACGACCGGCTTGTGGAACTTCTGCCGGAACTCGATCGCGACCTTGGCGGCGAAGACGACCGCTTCCGGATCGTCGCCGTTCACATGGAAGACCGGGGCCTCGACCATCTTCGCCACATCGGACGGATAGGGCGAGGAGCGCGAATAACGCGGATAGGTGGTGAAGCCGATCTGGTTGTTGATGATGAAATGCAGCGAGCCGCCGGTGCGGTGGCCCTTCAGCCCGGACAGGCCGAGGCACTCGGCCACGACGCCCTGGCCGGCGAAGGCGGCATCGCCATGGATCAGTAGCGGCAGCACCTTCGAGCGCTCGACGATGTCGCCGAACTGGTCCTGCTTGGCACGCACCTTGCCGAGCACGACGGGGTCGACGATCTCGAGATGCGAGGGGTTGGCGGTCAGCGAGATATGGACGTTGTTGCCGTCGAACTCGCGGTCCGAGGAAGCACCGAGATGGTACTTCACGTCGCCCGAGCCCTCGACGTCGTCGGGCGCGAAGGACCCGCCCTTGAACTCGTGGAACAGCGCGCGGTGCGGCTTGCCCAGCACCTGCGTCAGCACGTTGAGGCGGCCGCGATGGGCCATGCCGAAGACGATGTCGCGCACGCCGAGCGCGCCGCCGCGCTTGATGATCTGCTCCAGCGCCGGAACCAGCGACTCGCCGCCATCGAGGCCGAAGCGCTTGGTGCCGGTGAACTTCAGATCGAGGAACTTCTCGAAGCCCTCGGCTTCGACGAGCTTGTTCAGGATCGCGCGCTTGCCCTCGCGGGTGAAGGCGATCTCCTTGTCCGGCCCCTCGATGCGCTCCTGCAGCCAGGCCTTCTGCTCGGGGTCGGAGATGTGCATGAACTCGACGCCGACCGTGCCGCAATAGGTCCGCTGCAGGATCGCCGTCATCTCGCGGATGGTGGCGAATTCCAGGCCGAGCACGTTGTCGATGAAGATCTTGCGGTCGAGGTCGGCCTCGGTGAAGCCGAAGGCGGCCGGCGAGAGCTCCTCGATGTCCTTGATGCCCTCGATCCCGAGCGGGTCGAGCTGGGCATGCAGGTGGCCGCGCATGCGGTAGGCCCGGATCAACATGATGGCGCGCACGGAATCGCGCGTCGCCTGCTGGACGTCGGAAGCCGACAGCGTCGTGCCGGCCGCCTTGGCCTTGGCGCCGAGCTTGTCGCCGATCACCTTCTCGACAACGGCCCAGTTGCCGTCGAGCGCCGAGACGATCTCGCCGCCGGCCGGGATCGGCCAGTTCGGCTTCTTCCAGGAGGCGCCCTTGGCGTTGTCGATGATCGCCTGGCGCTCGTCGTTCAGCCCGGCGAAGAAGCCCCGCCACTGCTCATCGACCGACTTCGGGTCGGCCTGATAGCGGGCGTAGAGATCCTCGATATAGGCCGCGTTGCCGCCGTAGAGGAAACCCGTCTGCGCGAGAGCCTCGTTGATGTCCTGGCGAGCCATGTCGTCCTGCCTTCTTCCTGCCTAGCACATCCGGGTCGGCCCCTCGCCGACCCATCACTTGTCATTCCAGCGCCGCAACGTGCCGGCCGGGCCCCTGCCCGGCCGGCTGTCGCGACACTCAGCCCTTCAACACGTCCACCAAGGTCTTTCCAAGGCGCGCCGGCGAGGGCGAGACCCGGATGCCGGCGGCTTCCATGGCGGCGATCTTGTCTTCCGCGCCGCCCTTGCCGCCGGAGATGATCGCGCCGGCATGGCCCATGCGGCGGCCGGGAGGCGCCGTGCGGCCGGCGATGAAGCCGACCATCGGCTTCTTGCGGCCGCGGCGGGCCTCGTCCTTGATGAACTGCGCCGCATCCTCTTCGGCCGAACCGCCGATCTCGCCGATCATCACGATCGACTTGGTCTTCTCGTCAGCGAGGAACATCTCGAGCATGTCGATGAACTCGGTGCCCTTGACCGGGTCGCCGCCGATGCCGACCGCGGTCGACTGGCCGAGGCCTTCATTCGTGGTCTGGAACACTGCCTCATAGGTCAGCGTGCCGGAGCGGGAGACGATGCCGACCGAGCCCGGCTTGAAGATGTTCGCCGGCATGATGCCGATCTTCGACTCGCCGGCGGTGACGACGCCCGGGCAGTTCGGCCCGATCAGGCGCGACTTCGAGCCAGAGAGCGAGCGCTTGACGCGAACCATGTCGAGCACCGGGATGCCCTCGGTGATGCAGATGATCAGCGGGATCTCGGCGTCGATCGCCTCGCAGATCGCATCCGCCGCGCCCGGAGGCGGGACATAGACGACCGAAGCGTCGGCCCCGGTCTTCTCGCGCGCCTCGGCGACGGTGTCGAAGACCGGCAGACCGAGATGCAAGCTACCGCCCTTGCCGGGCGAGGTGCCGCCGACCATCTTGGTGCCGTAGGCGATCGCCTGTTCGGAATGGAAGGTGCCGTTCTTGCCGGTGAAACCCTGGCAGATGACCTTGGTGTTCTTGTCGATCAGGATTGACATCGGTTTTCCTCAAGCCTTCTTGATCGCGGCGACGATCTTCTGCGCCGCATCGTCGAGATCATCGGCCGGGATCACATTGAGCCCGGACTCGCGGATGATCTGCTTGCCTTCCTCGACATTGGTGCCTTCGAGGCGCACCACCAGCGGCACCTCGAGCCCGACCGACTTGACCGCCGCGATGACGCCGCGCGCGATGACGTCGCACTTCATGATGCCGCCGAAGATGTTGACCAGGATGCCCTTCACCTTCGGGTCGGCGGTGATGATCTTGAAGGCTGCCGTGACCTTCTCTTCGGAGGCGCCGCCACCGACGTCGAGGAAGTTCGCGGGCGATTCCCCATAGAGCTGGATGATGTCGAGCGTCGCCATGGCGAGGCCGGCACCGTTGACCATGCAGCCGATCGTGCCGTCCAGCGCGATATAGGCGAGGTCATACTTCGACGCTTCGATCTCCTTGGCGTCCTCTTCCGTCTCGTCGCGCAGTTCCATCAGCTCGGGATGGCGGTAGAGCGAGTTGGAATCGAAGGAGACCTTGGCGTCGAGGCACTTGATCTGGCCCTGCGTCGTCACGATCAGCGGGTTGATCTCGAGCATCGCCATGTCCTTGGCGACGAAGGCGGCGTAGATCTGGTTGAGCACGGAACCCGCCTGCTTGGCGAGGTCGCCGGACAGGCCGAGCGCCTTCGCGACGGTGCGGCCGTGATGCGGCATGATGCCGGTCGCGGGATCGACGGAGAAGGTCAGGATCTTCTCGGGCGTGTCATGGGCGACCGCCTCGATGTCCATACCGCCCTCGGTCGAGACCACGAACGCGACGCGCGAGGTCTCGCGGTCGACCAGCGCCGAGAGATAGAACTCCTTGGCGATGTCCGAGCCGTCCTCGATGTAGAGGCGGTTGACCTGCTTGCCGGCTTCGCCGGTCTGCGCCGTCACCAGCGTGTTGCCGAGCATTTCCTTGGCATGAGCCTCGACCTCTTCGACCGACTTGGCGAGGCGGACGCCGCCCTTGGCGTCGGCTGGCAGTTCCTTGAACTTGCCCTTGCCGCGGCCGCCGGCATGGATCTGGCTCTTCACGACATAGAGCGGGCCGGGCAGCTTCTTGGCTGCCTCGACGGCTTCCGCCACCGTGAGCGCCGGGAAGCCGGCGGAGACGGGCGCGCCGAACTCCTTGAGGACCGCCTTGCCCTGATATTCGTGGATGTTCATGCCTGATGTCCTGTTTGAAAGGGTCGGATGGCGACGATGGCAGGCGGGCAATGCCGAGAGGCGGGTGACGACGCGAGATCGTCATCCGCCAAGTTCGGCCTCGCCGCCCGCTCTATCTCACGCCAGTGACGGATCGATGGCCTTGCAGGCGTCGATCAGGCTCTGCACCGAAGCGACCGACTTGCCGAGCATCTCCTTCTCGGCGCCGTTGAGGCGGATCTTGACGACGCGCTCGACGCCCTTGGCGCCGATCACCACCGGCACGCCGACGAACATGTCCTTGACGCCGTACTGGCCCTTCAGCGCGGCGGCTGCCGGCAGCACGCGCTTCTGGTCCTTGAGATAGCTCTCGGCCATGGCGATCGCCGAGGCGGCAGGGGCGTAGAAGGCCGAGCCGGTCTTGAGCAGGTTGACGATCTCGCCACCGCCCTTGCGGGTGCGCTCGACGATGGCGTCGAGACGCTCCTGGGTGGTCCACTTCATCTTGACGAGGTCCGGCAGCGGGATGCCGGCGACGCCGGAATAGCGGACCAGCGGCACCATGTCGTCGCCATGGCCGCCGAGCACGAAGGCCGAGACGTCCTTGACCGAGACCTTGAACTCATCGGCGAGGAAGTGGCGGAAGCGGGCGGAGTCGAGCACGCCGGCCATGCCGCAGATCATGTTCGGCTTCAGGCCCGAGAACTTCTGCAGGGCCCAGACCATCGCGTCGAGCGGGTTGGTGATGCAGATCACGAAGGCCTTGGGAGCATACTGCTTGATGCCCTCGCCGACCGACTTCATCACCTTGAGGTTGATCCCGATCAGGTCGTCGCGGCTCATGCCGGGCTTCCGCGGCACGCCGGCGGTGACGATGATGACGTCGGCGCCCTTGATGTCCTCGTAGGAGTTCGTGCCCTTGTAGCCAGCGTCGAAGCCGTCGACCGGGGCGGACTCGGCGATGTCGAGGCCCTTGCCCTGCGGCGTTCCCTCGGCGATGTCGAACAGGACGACGTCACCGAGTTCCTTCAGGCCGGCGAGGTGAGCCAGGGTGCCGCCGATCTGTCCGGCGCCGATGAGGGCGATCTTCTTGCGGGCCATTGCCTAGTCCTTGTCCTTGGATACGTGAACCGGAAAACCGTGGGTTCTTTGGCCCAACCCGGCGTGGGGCTCAACCCTGCGCAGATTATGGCAAATCCGTGAATTCAGGCACCAAAATCGGCCATTTTTCGGCGAATAGCAAAGGAAATCAAACTATTACAAACTTGGCCGGCGAGCCCCCCGCCAGGCCTGCCGGAAAACCGAACAATGACATTTTACAAATTATGTCATTTTCTTTTGGATTTTAGATCACGCCGGTCGCCAATGTCCGAAGCGCGACCCTGATCAGCGTCGAAAGCCGGGCATCGACGGACTCCTGGGGGACGTCCGCCTCGAGCTCGAGCGCCGCCGGATGGATGAAGCGATGGGTCGCGTCGATCACGAAGGCAATCGCCCGGTCGCGGTCGCGCGGCTCGAAGGCGCCGGTGGCGATACCGTCGTC
Source organism: Allobosea rubneri (assembly GCF_032464875.1). Classification (NCBI taxonomy): domain Bacteria; kingdom Pseudomonadati; phylum Pseudomonadota; class Alphaproteobacteria; order Hyphomicrobiales; family Alloboseaceae; genus Allobosea; species Allobosea rubneri. The sequence goes on along the minus strand of NZ_JAWDID010000057.1, from coordinate 26,418 downwards.
GATGACGCGCTCGAACAGGGCGCGGACTCGCGCGCGGTTGCGCCGGCTGATCGCATGGCGCTTGGCGACCGCCTGCGACAGCGCTGCGAAGAGATGCGGGTCCTCGTGCAAAAGGTCGCGATTGGCCTTGGCCAGGGCCAGGATCAGGCGCTCGAGCTTGTCCTCCGCAGGATCGGGTCCATCCGCGATGTCGGCGAGCCTGCGTTCGGTCGCCTTGAGCCAGACATCGACCACGGCATCGACCAGCGCCACCCGCGAGGGGAAATAGCGATAGACATTGGCATGGGTCATGCCGGCCTCTTCCGCCACCGCCACCACGGTGAAGCGGCGCAGGCCGTGCAGCCTGAGATGCTCGCTGGCGACCGAGAGGATGCGGGTCTCGCTCGGCTCGCGCGCGACCACGGCTCAGGTCTCCACCAGCCCGGTCGTCTCGCCGCTCGCGGCGGAATCGGCGCGGCCATGCGGCAAGGCGAGATACTCCTCCGAGCGCATCTCGATCAGGCGCGAGACGGTCCGGTCGAACTCGAAGGCCTCGCGGCCCGAGCGCGCCACATAGAGCCCCGTCGGCTCGGCCGCCGCCGAGGCGACCAGCTTCACATGGCTCTCATAGAGCGCGTCGATCAGAATGATGAAGCGCTTGGCCTCGTTGCGCCGGTCCATGTCCATCACCGGGATGTCGTCGAGCACCAGCGTATGGAAATCCTGCGCCAGCGCGAGATAGTCCGAGGCGCCATAGGCCTGAGCGCAGAGATCGCTAAAGCTCGCCCGCGCCACGCCCGCCGCGGCCTGCGGCAGCTTGAGTTCGTGCCCCTTGATGTCGATCGTCACCGGCGCCCCCCTGGCGACGCCCGAGAGTTTGAAGAAGGCCTTGTCGAGCGCCGCCCCCGCCGCCGCATCGGCCGGCACGTGATAGGTCGGCGCGCCCCCGAGCTTCTCCAACCGGAAATCGGTGCGCGCATCGAGCCGGATCACCTCGACCTTGCCGGCGAGCAAGCTGATGAAGGGCAGGAAGAGCGCACGGTTGAGGCCGTTCTCATAGAGCCGGGACGGCTCGACATTGGAGGTCGCGACCACCACGACACCGGCCGCGAACAGCGCCGTGAACAGACGGCCGAGGATCATCGCATCCGCGATGTCGGTGACCGTGAACTCGTCGAAGCAGAGCAGCGTCGCCTCGGCCGCCAGCGCCTCCGCGACCGGGCCGATTGGATCGGGCTCCTTGACCCTGCCGGCCTTCAGTTCCTGCCGATAGGCATGGATGCGCTCATGGACGTCGGCCATGAAGGCGTGGAAATGCACGCGCCGGCGCGAGGCCAGAGGGGCCGCCTCGTAGAACATGTCCATCAGCATGGTCTTGCCGCGGCCGACCGAGCCCCAGATGTAGAGACCCTTGACGCTTTCCGGCGGCGGCTGCTTGCGGCCGAACAGCCAGCCGAGCGCGCTGCTCTTCTTCGCCAGCCGGCGGCTGGCGAGGGTTTCGGTCAGCGCCTGCAGGCGATTGACGACCGCGACCTGGGCCGGGTCGCGTTCGATCGCACCGGATTCGACGAGGGCGGCATAGCGTTCGGGGAGCGTAGCGGACATGGCCTGGAGGCAAAGGAGGAGCGCCTGAGGGTTACGGCAGGCCAGCCCGGCCCGCAAGCTTCAGCCGATTCCGGCCAGGCCGGCACCACCTCCCGCCCCTTCGAAACGCGGAGGATAATTCCACTGCATTGCGGCACCTGCTCAGCAGATTTGCCCATTATTCCCGCATTTAGCGGTAATTTGCCGCAATCCGGTCTCTTGTATTCCGCATTCGCGAGCGCATCTTCAGCGCCGAGTTAGGGAAGAATACGCCTCCTGGTTGGCAGCGTGTCACAGCGCTTTATCAGGAGCTGCAATTGAATCGTTCGATGAAACCTGGCGCGAAAGCCAGGCACGGCGAGGTCAGGCGTCTCTGGCCTACCGAGCGCGACCTCTTCACCGCCCATCTTCTGCGCCTCGACGCCGCGACCCGGCGCGAGCGCTTCGGCACGGCGGTCAATGACGAATTCCTCGTCGACTATGCCGAGAGCACCTTCGGCATCGGCGGGCTGGTCTATGCCTATGTCGAAGAGGGAGAAGTCCGCGGCGCCGCTGAATTGCGCGGCCTGGAGGATTTCGTCGTGCAGACCGGCGAGGCCGCCTTCAGCGTCGAGAAGGGCCGGCGCCGGCGCGGCATCGGCGAGGCGCTGTTCGGACACCTGATCACCGCCGCCCGCAACCGCGGTATCCGGACGCTCTACATGACCTGTCTTCCCGAGAACATTGCGATGCGCAATCTCGCCCGCAAGTTCGAGGCGGAACTTGTCACAGGCTACAACGACGTCGAGTGCCGGATCTCTACCGGCGCTCCGACGCCCTTCACCCTGCTCGACGAGGCGCTCAACCACGCCCAGGGCTTTGCGGCGATGTCGCTGGCCCTGCAGCGCAAGCTCTGGCAGCCGGCGCTTTTCGGCGCGACCGGCGGGCGTCACTGATGTCGGGCGGAGCTCTCAGCGATTGAGCGAGAGCGCCGCCCCCGACTTGGTGACAGCACCGTTCATCGCGCCGCTGCCGGCAACGCGCAGCCGCGCCACCACCGAACCGCCACGCTGGTAGAGATAGACCTCGCCGTCCCGGTAATCCCAGGCATTGACCTGCTGCAATTCGCGATTGGAGCAGCCATTGGCGCTCGCGCGATAGAGGTCGAGCGAGGGGGCGCTCGAGAGCTGCACCCGGCAGGAGCCCCCCGTCGCCTCCTGCGCCGTCCAGCTGCCGACGACGGCATCACGCGAGGAGCCGGCGCTGCGTGCCGGGGCCGGCGTCGGACTGGGGTTGGCGTTGGCGACCTGGCCGCGCAGCTGCGGCGCCTCGGTCACGCGCTCGACCGGCTGCTGCCCCTGCGGCGCGGCCTGGGGATCGAAGAAGGGATCGTTCGACGGCGGCAGACCGGCTCCGCCTCCCGGAGGCGCCGAGGCGACGGGATAGCCGCCCGGCGGCGGCAGCGGCTCGGACATGACCGGCGCCGAGGAGATCGGCGGGGCGGACTGGACCGGCTCGCTGTAGACCGGCCCGCGCCCCATGCCCGGGCCGGGCCCCGGACCGGAGAAGCGCTGCGAACCGGCACAGGCCGCCAGTCCGAGCATCGGCAGGAGGCCGGCGAGCCGCAGCAGGCGCGGCAGGGGAAGCATCTTCGGATTCATCTTCGCCATCTCGATTGCTCGGCCACCCGGCGATACCGCCGACGCAACCTTCCTTGCACCCTAGATTTCCTGCCTGAACAAGGCATGACCGCGTTCAAGGCGGCAAAATCCGCGCAGGTCAAGCAATCTCACGGTTTCGCAGGCCCCCGCGCCATGGCAGAACCGGCCGTATCGACAGTCTGGACCAGCCGATGAAGCCGCTCAGCCCCGCCACGATTCGCCCCCCCTTCGCCCGCTACAGCCACGGCGTCGAGCTCCCGGCCGGGCAGCGGCTGGTGTTCTGCTCCGGCCAGCTCGGCATCGCCGCCGATGGCACGATCCCCGAGAGCCCCCGTGAACAGGCCGATCTCTGCTTCGCCAACATCGCTGCGATCCTCGGCGAAGCCGGCATGACCCTCGCCGACATCGTCCGGGTCAACGCCTATGTCACCGACCGCGCCCATATGAAGGGCTATATGGAATCGCGCGACGCCCATGTCGGGACGCCGCCGCCGGCCTCGACCTTGATGATCGTGTCCGGCTTCACGCTGCCGGAGTTCAAGGTCGAGATCGAGATCGTTGCCGCGGCGCCGGAAAAGCGGCGCAAGACAGCGCGCAGCATCACCGCCCCGAAGTTCTGAAGCCGGGCAGCCGGCTCAGGCCGGCTCCGGCGCGCGCCAAGGATAGGTCCAGGTCTCGGTCAGCGCCTTGTCGCCGGAGCGCAGGAAGGCGCGCAGATCGGCCATCTGGCCGGGCTCGACGGCGATGTCGAAGAAGGCGCGGAAGCCTTCGGTCTTGCGGTTCGGCACGATGAAGGCACGCACGATCCGCCCGTTCGAGATCGAGGGCACGATCTCGACCTTCTCAGGCTGGTTGAGGTGGTAGGCGAGATCGCCGCCGGAAAAGTCGATGATGAAGCGCCGCGCCCCATCCGGAACCGGCTCGCCCGAACCCAGCGCCTTGGGCCGTGCCTGATAGGTGTTGATCGCCCGCCCGCCGGGGTGCAGCTCGTCGGCATCGAGCATCGCCGAGAGCTTGTAGCGGAAGCTGAATTCGCGGCCGGGCTCCAGCGGGTTCTTCGGCGCCCAGAGCGCGACCACATTGTCGTTGGTCTCGTCGGTGGTCGGCAGTTCGATCAGCTCGACATGGCCCTCGCCCCAGTCGCCCTCCGGCTCGATCCAGTAGGAGGGCCGCAGTTCGTAAGCGAGGTCGAGATCCTGATAATGCTCGAAGACGCGGTCGCGCTGGATCAGGCCAAAGCCGCGGACATTGCGCTCGACGAAGTAGGACGAGGCTTGCTCGCGCGGATTGCGCAACGGGCGCCAGATCCACTCGCCGCTGCCGGAATGGATCATCAACCCGTCGGAATCATGCAGCTCGGAGCGGAAATCATCGTGGAAGCGCCGGTCGTTCTCGCCGGTGAAGAACATCGAGGTCAGCGGCGCCAGGCCAAGCCGCTCGATCTTCTTCCGGGCGAACAGCGTTGCCGAGACGTCGAGCACGCTGTCCTGGCCGGGATAGATGTTGAAGCGATAGGCGCCGGTCGCCGAGGGCGAATCGAGCAGGGCGTAGACCGTGATGCGCTCGGCATTGGCCGCCGGCGAATCGATCCAGAACTCCCGGAAGACCGGGAACTCCTCCCCATCGCGCACGCCGGCGCCGATCGAGAGCCCGCGCGCCGAGAGCCCGTAGCGCTGGCCGCGGCCGAGCACGCGGAAATAGCTCGCGCCGATGAAGGAGATCAGCTCGTCGAAGACGCGCGGATCGTTCAGCGGATAATGCAGGCGGAAGCCGGCGAAGCCGAGATTGACCGGCAGCGGCTTCTCGAACTTGGTGCGGCCATAGTCGAAGAGATTGGCGGCGTAGGGCACCGGCGTCGGCACCCCGTCGCGGATGACGTTCACCGTCACCGGCCGTGTGAAGAGGAAGCCGGGATGGAACATCTGCAGGCGGAAGCCGGTGTTCGTCTGAGCCAGCATGGAACGCTCGGGCCGAAAGCGGATTTCGCGCCAGGCGTCGAAATCGAGCCGCGTCAGCGCCTCCGGCAGGCTCGGCCCCGCCTCATAGGGCGCCAGCGAGATTTCACGGGCGCGGCGCACCACCTCCTCGAAGCCGAATCGCGGTTGCGGCGGCGAGGCCTCGGGCTGCTGGGCCAGCAGCGCCTGCGGCGCGGCCGCGGCGCACAGGGCGGCGCTCAGCCCGGCCAGAACCCGGCGGCGGTCAGTCACGGTCATGATAGAAGCTCGTCCCAGTCATAGGCGCCCTTAAGGCGCTTTCCGACAATGACTTAGGGGATGAAATGGGGCCGGTCTAGGGCCGGATCCGGCCGCTGCCGCGGCGGTCATCGCGCTCTGGCGGCCACTCTTTGGAATCTTGCGCCGCGTTCGCCAAAAAAACCGCGTCCGGGCGTAAGAAAAAACTTGAAGCCGGGGCCACCCATCCGTATATGGGCCTTACCCAATTCGCACGTGCCTGTGGCCGCGTGCCGGTCGGTGGGCATCCGGACAAGAGGCCGGACAGCCGCCAGGGATGGGAAACGGATGGAGGGGGATGGATATCCCCTCAAATCACGCTCCCGGTCTTCGCAAGAGGACCGCTCCCGAACAGCGACTGGCAGCCGGAGGCGAAACCGGCGAACCCCGAATCTCCACGGGGGACGCAGCTTAAAGCAACGACGGAGCGGGCTTTTTTGGTCTCGTTGACCCTCCAAAGGTCAACACCGAAGAGGCTTGTCCTTCATTGCCGGCCGTGCGGGGATAAATCTCCCAATCGACGGTGTTTTCGGGTCCGGACGTTTCGTCCGCTGTCCTTGGCGTCTCCATCGCGCCTCGGATCGCGAACGTTTCAACCGGCTACACGTCGTATCGGCGCCGCTTGCGCCGAAGAGGAGTCGCGCCGATGACCGAGCGCATCCGTGCATTTCTGCGTGACCGCCGTGAGGATGGTCCCTGCGTCGTGATCGACCTCGAGGTCGTGCGCGAAAACTATGTCGCCTTCTCCCGGGCGCTGCCGGACACCCGCGTCTTCTACGCGGTCAAGGCGAACCCGGCGCCGGAAGTGCTGCGCCTGCTGGCCAAGCTCGGCTCCTGCTTCGATTGCGCCTCGGTCGTCGAGATCGAGCTCGCGCTCTCGGCCGGCGCCACGGCGGACCGCATCTCCTTCGGCAACACCATCAAGAAGGAGCGCGACGTCGCCCGCGCGATGGAGCTCGGCGTGCGCCTGTTCGCCGTCGACTGCATCGCCGAGACCGACAAGATCGTCCGCGCGGCCAAGCTGACCGGCACGCAGGATGCGAGCATCTTCTGCCGTATCCTCTGCGACGGTGCCGGCGCCGACTGGCCGCTCTCGCGCAAGTTCGGCTGCGTGCCCGAAATGGCCGCGGACGTGCTCGAGCATGGCCACCGCAACGGTCTGCGCGCCTATGGCATCTCGTTCCATGTCGGCTCGCAGCAGGCGAACGTGCACGCTTGGGATTCGGCCCTGGCCTCGGCCTCGGCGGTGTTCAAGGAGTGCGCTACCCGCGGCATGTCGCTGTCGATGGTCAATCTCGGCGGCGGCTTCCCGGCGCGCTATCTGCGACCGATCCCGGGCGTTCCGGCCTATGGCGATGCGATCTTCCAGGCGCTGTCGAAGCATTTCGGCAACCGCCTGCCGGAGACCATCATCGAGCCGGGCCGCGGCATGGTCGGTGAGGCCGGCTTGATCGAGGCCGAGGTCGTCCTGATCTCGAAGAAGAGCGAGGACGACCAGGTTCGCTGGGTCTATCTCGACATCGGCAAGTTCAACGGACTGGCCGAGACGATGGACGAGGCGATCCGCTACCCGATCCGCACGGAGCGTGACGGCGACGCCACGGTGCCTTGCGTGCTGGCCGGCCCGACCTGCGATTCGGTCGACGTGCTCTACGAGAAGACGCCTTACATGCTGCCCTTCTCGCTCGAGATCGGCGACAAGGTGCTGATCGAAGGCACGGGTGCCTATACGACGACCTATTCGGCCGTCGCCTTCAACGGCTTCCCGCCGCTGAAGCAGTACGTCATCTGACGTTCGACGGGGGCACTGACCGCCCCTTGTGAATCGGGTCCGGCGAAGCGCCCTGCCAGGATCGGCAGGCCGCCCGGGAAACCGGGCGGAGCGTTCGTGCCTCCAGAATGGAGGGCGCGGGCGTGGCTCCCGCCGGACCCAATTTCCCCATTCCCTGACATAGAGGCCGCGTTCGCGCGGCGCCGGGAAGGTCCGCGGAGGCGCGGGTGCTCCGGCCGGAGGTGCGCCATGATCACGATTCGCGAGGAAATCGCCGCGGATGTCCCGGCCCGCGAGCTCTTGCTCGATCGCTGCTTCGGCGAGCGCCGCACCGCCAAGTCGAGCGAGCGCCTGCGCGAAGGCCGTCTGCCGGCCGAGGGCCTCGCCCTCACCGCCGAGCGCGATGGCGCCGTCATCGCTACGGTCCGCCTCTGGCATGTCGAGGCCAATGGCCGGCCAGCGCTGCTGCTCGGCCCGCTCGCGGTCGCGCCCGAACTGCATGGCGAAGGCCTCGGCGGCACGATGATGCGTGAGGCGATCGCCCGCGCTGCCGATCGCGGCCATGGCGCGATCCTGCTCGTCGGCGACGCACCTTATTACCAGCGCTTCGGCTTTTCGGCCGCGCCGATGGCCGAGCTTGCCATGCCCGGCCCGGTCGAGCGCGAGCGCTTCCTCGGCCTCGAGCTGCGCGACGGCGCCCTCGTCGGCGTCAGCGGCGTGCTCAAGCCCACCGGTGCGCTCGTCGCGACCGGGGGAATGGACGGTCTCCGACGTCGCGCCGCCTGAAACCGGGGAACAGCACTCCTCGTCGACGGGCAGGCCATAGGCCTGCCCGTTTTCGTTTGCGCCGGCGCTCCCGGACGTTTCCGGGCCAGCTTCATCCGGCCGTCATCTCGATGGGCGAGCGTCCCGGCGCAAGCGTCCGGAAATCGCGGCCAACCGCCTGCAAAGGCGAGGTTTTTGCCTCTCAGCATTGACGTGGGGGTCCCAACCCCATACGAGCCACGCTTCAGTTGAAAATCTAACCCAGGAGTTGAAAAGAATGATGGATTGGCCCGTACACGGCGAGATCACCGGCCCGATCGTGATGATCGGTTTCGGTTCGATCGGCCGCGGGACACTGCCGCTGATCGAGCGGCACCTTAAATTCGACAAGAGCCGGTTCGTGGTCATCGCGCCCGACGACGACAACCGGGCGCTTCTGGACGAACGCGGCATCCGCTTCATCCACGAAGCCGTGACGATCGACAACTACAAGTCCATGCTCGAGCCCCTGCTGACCGCGGGCGGCGGCCAGGGCTTTTGCGTCAACCTGTCCTGCGACACGGGTTCGCGCGACCTGATGGAATTCTGCTCCAGCCTCGGAGCCCTCTATATCGACACGGTCAACGAGCCCTGGCTCGGCTTCTATTTCGACCAGAGCAAGGGCCCGGCCGAGCGCTCGAACTACGCGCTGCGCGAAATGACGCTCGCCGCCAAGCGTGCCCGCGCGCCTGGCTCGACGACCGCCGTGTCCTGCTGCGGCGCCAATCCCGGCATGGCCTCATGGCTCGCCAAGAAGGCTCTGCTCAACCTCGCCGCCGATCTGCGCCTGAACGTGCCGGAGCCGAAGACCCGCGAGGAGTGGGCCGCGCTGATGCAGCATGCCGGCGTCAAGGGCATCCACATCGCCGAGCGCGACACGCAGCGCTCCCGCAACCCGAAGCCGCCGGGCGTCTTCGTCAACACCTGGTCGGTGGAAGGCTTCATCTCGGAAGCCGTGCAGCCCTCCGAACTGGGTTGGGGCACCCATGAACGCTGGATGCCGGACAACGCCTTCACCCATGAGACGGGATCGCAGGCTGCGATCTATCTGATGCAGGCCGGCGCCGAGACCAAGGTCAGGAGCTGGTGCCCGACGCCCGGCCCGCAATACGGCTTCCTCGTCACGCATAACGAGTCGATCTCGATCTCGGACTACTTCACCGTGCGCGACGACAGCGGCAAGGCGATCTACCGGCCGACCTGCCACTACGCCTATCACCCGGCCAACGACGCCGTGCTCTCGCTGCACGAGATGTTCGGCAATGCCGGCCGTCCGCAGACCGAGCACCACATCCTCGAGGAGAACGAGGTCGTCGACGGCATCGACGAGCTCGGCGTGCTGCTCTACGGCCACGCCAAGGGCGCCTACTGGTTCGGCTCGCAGCTCTCGACCGAGGAGGCGCGTACCTTGGCCCCCTACCAGACTGCGACCGGTCTGCAGGTGACCTCGGCCGTGCTCGCCGGCATGGTCTGGGCGCTCGAGAACCCGAAGGCGGGAATCGTCGAGGTCGAGGAGATGGACGTCAATCGCTGCCTCGAGATCCAGCGGCCCTATCTCGGCCCGGTCGCCGGCTACTACACCGACTGGACCCCGCTCGACGGCCGCCCGGGCCTGTTCCCGGAGGACATCGACGCGTCCGACCCCTGGCAGTTCCGCAACATCCTGGTGCGCTGACCAGCGACGGAAGCAAAAAGGCCCGCCTTCCGGCGGGCCTTTCTCATTCGGATGCCTGCAACCGGCGTCAGAAGCCGGGAGTCGAGAAGCTGTTGGCGAAGGGATTGCGGCCGCCGCCGATGCGGGGCGGCAAAGTGGCCTCGCCATAGAGCTCGCCAGCAGCCGAATAGACCGGGCTGGCGATGATGTTCTGGGTCGCGTAGCGGTTCATGCTGCCGACCGCGACGACGTTGCCGGCATCGAAATAGCTGCGCTTCTGCACGGTGATGCGCAGCGGCCGCCGCTCCTGCGCCTCGGCCAGCGAGACGGCGAAGGTCGTGGCGGCGAGCGAGATGGCGAGGCCGGCGGCTAGACGCGAGAACGAACGCATGGGAGGTCTCCTGAGGCGGCTGCCCCGCCGGGGCTGATGTCCAATCGGTGACGCAACGGTACAACGCCAGAGTTAATGTTTTTGTTGCGCCTTGCTAGAGGTGGACCGGGGTCACGACGCCGTTACCGCGCATTTCCCTGCTTGCCGGACGTCGTCTTCAGGGCCGGGGCCTTGCCGTCGGCATCGAGCCCGGCGCCCTTGCGCCCAGCCGCCGCCTGACGCGGCACCGAACAGCCCGGTCTGCGGTGCGGCTCGGCCTTCGCGAAGAGCGCCCGCAGCTCAGGATCATCACCGGCGCTGAGCAGCTCGATCCGATCGAGCATGCAGGCGAGCTGAGCCCGATCGGCCGGCTTGCCCTCGCCGCCGCACCACCAGCCCGAGAAGGAGAGATGCGCCGATCCGTCGAGATGGCGGAAGCCGATGCAGGCGCGTCCGGCACTGCCATCGTTCAAGCTGATATCGGCGGTCTCGACCATGCCGAACTTGGTCTCGACCGGGATCGTCGCGCCGCTGCGCCCGACCGAGAGCCCGCGTGCCGCGCTGTCGCGCACCAGGGCGATCACGAAGGGCTGCGACAGCCCGGCCGGCACGGCCTGCGCCCCGCCCTCGCGGTTGGCCTGCAGCTTGAGCGCAAGGAACGGCTTGTCCTCGCCGAACTCGCCGAAGCTCAGCATGTCCTCGCGCCGCGTCCCGTCCTGGCTGCGCCGCGCCTCGTAGCCGGCGCGCTTGCCGAGCTCGGGCGTCTCCAGCCCGAAGAGCGCGACAGGCCGCGCGATGCTGATCCAGCCATCCTCGCCGAAGGCGGCCGGAACCGCCTGGATGCGCACGTCGCGGATCGCAGGCGCGGCCGGTGCCTCGACCGGTATGATCGTCGCCAGAGTCGGTAGATCGACCTCGCTCGGGCCGGAGGAGAGCCCTGCGACCAGGGTCGCCGTCAGTCCGATGCCGGTGGCCGCCGCGGCACCGCGCCAGACCAGGCCGCGCGTCAGCCCGAAGCTTCCCGAGCGCAGCAGGCGCCCCAAGGCGCGCACGAAGGCCGAGAAGCCCGCTTCCAACCTGTCGGCGAGATCGATGAGCATGGTAACGGGATCGATGCGCCTTGACGGCACCGTCCTCGCCTCGCCGGCCGGCGCCGGCCTTCCCAGGCGCGACATGGCGGCCCGCAGCCATTCACGAATGGCGGTTATGAAGTCCCCTGACACGGCACGAACCCGACCAATTGCGGTCCCAGGCGGCGGCATGGCCACCCGCTTCCGCTCCTCACCCGCGGGAAGCTTCGACGAGCTGCGTCAGCGGCTCGTTACCGGCGGGGCGCGATCGCGAAACAGGGTCAACGCCGGGTAAGGAGGCAGGGTTAACGCCGCCCCGGCGGCCCTTCGCCGGCCGACGATTTGACTTTTTCCCGGCGGCGGTGTTTGGGAGGACCTGCTGGAAGCTGCTATCCTTCCGGCTTCGCGATGATGCTCAGCTTTGGGTTGGCTCTGTGACCTTCCGTCCGACGACGAAATTCACGACCAAAACGGCGACCGGGAAAACCCGGACGCTGCGCTGACGCTTCGCCTCGATTCCGGGTTCTCCCCCCCGGCCGGGGTCAACGCCGGAACCGCGATCGAGATCGGCGGTGAAGGCTTCCCGGGGAGGCTGAACCGGTTTTCGCCAGAAGGAATTCCAGCATGAGCTTCAAGGTCGCGGTAGTCGGCGCCACGGGCAATGTGGGCCATGAGATGCTCGACATCCTGGCCGAGCGTGCCTTCCCCGTCAGCGAGGTGGTGGCGCTCGCCTCGCAGCGCTCGGTCGGCACCGAGGTTTCCTTCGGCGACAAGACGCTGAAGGTGAAGGCCCTCGATCACTACGATTTCTCCGACACCGACATCTGCCTGATGTCCGCGGGCGGGGCCGTCTCGAAGGAATGGTCGCCCAAGATCGGCGCGCAGGGCGCCGTCGTCATCGACAACTCCTCGACCTGGCGCATGCATCCCGACGTGCCGCTGATCGTGCCCGAGGTGAACGCGGCCGCCGCCGCCGGCTTCGCCAAGATGAACATCATCGCCAATCCGAACTGCTCGACCGCGCAGCTCGTCGTGGCGCTGAAGCCGCTGCATGAGCGCTTCGGCATCAAGCGCGTCGTCGTCTCGACCTATCAGTCGGTTTCCGGCGCCGGCAAGGAGGCGATGGACGAGCTCTTCAACCAGACCCGCTCCGTCTTCTCGGCCGGCGAGGTCGCCTCCAAGAAGTTCCCCAAGCGCATCGCCTTCAACCTCATCCCGCAGATCGACGTCTTCATGGAGGACGGCTTCACCAAGGAAGAGTGGAAGATGATGGCGGAGACCAAGAAGATCCTCGATCCGAAGATCAAGCTGACCGCGACCTGCGTGCGCGTGCCGGTCTTCATCGCCCATTCCGAGAGCGTCAACATCGAGTGCGAGAAGCCGGTCACCGCCGAGGAAGCACGCGAGATCCTGCGCACCGCTCCGGGCATCCTCGTCATCGACAAGCACGAGCCCGGTGGCTACATCACCCCGCATGAGGCGGCCGGCGAGGACGCGACCTATATCTCGCGCATTCGCGAGGACAACACGGTCGAGAACGGCCTCGCCTTCTGGTGCGTCTCCGACAATCTGCGCAAGGGTGCGGCCCTGAACGCGGTCCAGATCGCCGAGGTTCTGGTCAACCGCAAGCTGATCCAGCCGCGCAAGCAGGCGGCCTGAGGCGAACTCCCATCGATCGCGCGTCGCGGCGTATCCCGCCGCGACGCGCAGATCCTCCGCCAGCTCAGCCGGCCATCTTCCGGCAGCTTTCGGCGCAGTCCCGGCAGGCCCTGACGCAGTCCTCCATCTGGCCGACCCGCTCGCAGTCGCGGGCGCAATCCTCGCAGATCTCGGCGCATTCGGCGCAGAGATGGCGGTGATGCGGAGTGCCGAGCAGCATCAGATGCGCGGCGCTGCGGCAGACCTCCGAGCAGGCGAGCATCAGCTGGATATGAGCCGGCTTCGCATGCTCGCCGCCGAGCTCGAGGCAATGCGAGGACGCCATGTCGAGGCAAATCCGGTAACAGCGCAGGCAGTCGTCGATGCAGGCCTGCATGGCGGAACTCGTATGCATGAGCAGTCTCCTTGCTGGGAAAGGGTCAACCCCTGCCCGAGCAAGTCCTCGAACTGGCCGAAGTTCCCCGCTGCAACGTGATGTAACAATCGCGCGGGTGGGCGAGCCGCCGTCGCCCGCGCGCATGCCCGCCTTTCCGTCTTAGCGCGGGCGCTGCCCGGCGAACCTGCTAGGCTTGCCGCACCGTCCTTCCCCGCAGCGGACCGCGTGCGACAGTCCACAAGCCCTGACCCGCAGCCCGCACAGAGCGGGCAGCAGCCCGCTCCGCGGCGCGAGAACTCGCTGCGCGGCATCGGGCTCGTGCTGCTCGGCGGCGCCTTCCTCTCCAGCGCCGACGCCGTCTCCAAGCTGATGGCCGAGACTGTGCCGGCGCTCCAGATCACCTGGCTGCGCTATGCCGCCTTTGCCCTCATCATGCTCGCCATCACCCTGCCGGGCGGCATCGCTATGCTGAAGCCCCGGCGTCCGAAGCTCCAGCTGGCGCGCGGCATCGCCGTCACAGTCTCCTCGGTCCTCTTCGTCTCCTCGCTGAGATACCTGCCCATCGCCGACGCCACCGCGACGAGCTTCATCTCGCCTCTCTTCGTCACCGCACTTTCGATCCCGCTGCTCGGCGAAAGGATCGGCTGGCGGCGCTGGACGGCGACGATCGTCGGGCTGATCGGCGTGCTGATCGTGGTGCGGCCCGGCGGTGCCGGCTTCCAGCTCGCCGCCTTGCTGCCGATGCTCTCGGCCTCGTCCTGGGCTTTCGCGCTGATCTTCACCAGGATGATGAGCGCGACCGAGAACCCGGTCACCACCCTGACCTGGTCCGCCATCATCGGATTCGTGCTGCTCAGCCTGCTGCAGCCGTTCGGCTGGCAGCCGCTGACCGCGCAGGCGATCTGGCTCGGCGTCTTCGTCGGCGTCGCCTCGACGATCGGCCACTGGTTCGTGATCCTCGCCTTCAGGCATGCCGATGCCTCGCTGCTGGCGCCCTTCGCCTATCTGCAGCTGCTCTGGGCCTCGATCTTCGGCTACTTCATGTTCGCCGCTCTGCCGGACCGTTTCACCTGGCTCGGAGCGGTCATCATCAGCGCCTCCGGCCTCTATATCGCCCATCGCGAGCGCCTTCGGGCCCGCGGCCCCCTCACCCGGGATTGAGCGCCGGACCGAGAGCCGGACCTAGCCCGGCTTCTTCACCCCGTACTGCGCCAGGAACATCGTCACGGCCGAGGCCACCACCCGCGCGATCTCCTCGTCCTCCGGCGGCATCGGCACCGCGTTGAAGAGGCGGGGGCGCGTCAACGTCGACTGGCAGAGATCGATGAACTGGGCCGCAGCCAGCGCCGGATCCTCGATCGCAAGCTCACCGAGTTCGACCCGCCGCTGCAGGAAGGCGGCGAGGCGTCGTGTGCCCTGCATCGGGCCGCGTTCATAGAACTCGCGGCCGAGTTCCGGCATGCGCTCGGCGACACCGAGCACGATGCGCTGGGCGCTCAATGCGAATCCGCCGGTGATCAGCCTGACCAGCCTTTCGCCGAAACGGGAGAGGGCCTGGGCGAGATCGGGGATATCGGCAAGCGCCTCGTAGATCCCCTGCTTCTGCTTTTCGCGCTCGCGTTCGATCAACGCGATGAACAGATGCTCCTTGTCCTCGAAATAGACGTAGAGCGTGCCCTTGGAGACATTCGCCGCCGCGGCGATGTCAGCCATGCTCGACGCGTCAAAGCCGCGGGCCGTGAAGACCACATGTGCGCCTTCCAGAATCTGGTGGCGCTTGTCGGGATCCGCGCCGGCGACGCGCCGGTTGCGGGCTCGGGATCTGGCTGGCCGCTCAGCTATCGCAGTCATCTCGTTCCATCCGCGGCGCATCTCGCACCTGCAAAATAATCGAACCGTCCAGTTCGATTTGCCCTTGATATGCCTCTTTCCTGGCGTTATCTCAAGCCCTCATCGAACTGGCTGGTTCGAATTGAAATCGTCAGGGCAACACATGACGGCCGAAACCCTCACAGAGAAGCATTCCGAGGCCCGCCGCGACCGGCTGAAGCTGGTCGATGCGCGGCTCGAAACGGCGCAGCCACCTGCCGAAGCCCGCAAGGCGGAGGAATCAGCGCCGGGCAGCGAGCAGAGTGCAACCGGCTCGTCGCCTGCCGGCCGCAAGCCGGTCAAGCGCATGGCGCTGATCCTCGTGGCCGGGACCGTACTCGCCGCCGGCGGCTGGTTCGGCCTCGACTGGTGGCGCAATGGCCGCTTCATCGTCTCGACCGACGACGCCTATGTCGGCGCGGACATGGCGACGATCTCGGCCAAGCTCGCCGCCAATGTCGCGACCGTCTCCGTGACCCGGAACCAGGAGGTCAAGGCCGGCGATCCGCTGGTCGGCCTCGACGATGGCGATCAGCGCATCGCGCTGGAAAGCGCGCAGGCGAAGAGCGCGACCGCCGCCGCGACGCTCGCCCGCATCGACGCCCAGACCGATGCCGCCCGCGCCAGCCTCTTGCAGGCCCAGGCGCAGGCGACCTCGGCCGAGGCAGCCGTCACCCGCAGCCTCGCGGATTTCGAGCGGGCCAACAGCCTCGCCGCCAAGTCCTATGGCTCGCAGGCGACGCTCGACGCCGCCACCGCCGCGCGCGACCAGGCCGCCGCCGCGCTCGCCAGCGCCCAGGCCGGCGTGGCCCAGGCCAAGGCCAATATCGAAGTGCTGCAGGCGCAGCGCATCGAGGCCGCCCGCCAGGCCGACGAGCTCAAGGTCGCCGAGGAAAAGGCGGCGCGCGATCTCTCCTTCACCAAGATCGCCGCGCCGATCGACGGGCTGGTCGCCAACACCAATGTCCAGCTCGGCGACCTCGTCAGCGCCGGCAAGCGGCTGATGTCGATCGTCCCGCTCGACCAGGTCTATGTCGACGCCAATTTCAAGGAGACGCAGGTCGGCCCGCTGAAGATCGGCGACAAGGCGACGATCACCGTCGACGCCCTTCCCGGCCAGGTCTTCCAGGGCACGGTCAGCGGCATTGCCGGCGGTACCGGCTCGGTGTTCTCGCTGCTGCCGGCCGACAATGCGACCGGCAACTTCACCAAGATCGTCCAGCGCGTGCCGGTGCGGATCGCGCTGGCGCCCGAGGCGGGCGCACGCCACACGCTGCGGCCGGGCATGTCGGTGGTCGTCTCGATCGATCCGCGACCGCAGAGCCACTGACCCGAACAGCACACCAGCCCTCATCCTGAGGAGCCGTCCCGCAGGGGGCGGCGTCTCGAAGGATGATCCAGCGCCCCCTGGAGCCATCCTGCGAGACGAGGCCTGACGGCCGCTCCTCAGGATGAGGGCTGCGAAGAACCGAAGCCAGGGAGGCCATGATGGCCACCGCGACCCTTGCAGGCCCGGCCGGCGCCCCGCCGGCCTCCGACGCCATTCCGGCAAGGCGGATCTTCGCCTTCCTCGCCATGGTCTTCGGCATGTTCATGGCGATCCTGGACATCCAGATCGTCTCGGCCTCGCTCGCCGAGATCCAGGCCGGGCTGTCGGCCTCGGCCGACGAGATCGCCTGGGTCCAGACCGCCTATCTGATCGCGGAAGTGATCATGATCCCCCTGTCCGGCTATCTCAGCCGGGCGCTCTCGACCCGCGTCTTCTTCACCATCGCCGCCGCCGGCTTCACCGTCGCGAGCGTGCTCTGCGCGATGTCGTCCTCGATCAACGAAATGATCCTCTGGCGCGCCGTGCAGGGCTTCATCGGTGGCGGCATGATCCCCGGCGTCTTCGCCGCCGCCTTCACGATCTTCCCGGCCTCGAAGCGTCCCATCGTCTCGCCGCTGATCGGCCTGATCGCGACGCTCGCCCCGACCATCGGCCCGACCATCGGCGGCTATCTCAGCCATGCCTTCTCCTGGCACTGGCTCTTCCTGATCAATGTCGTGCCCGGCATCGGCGTCTCGATCGCCGCCTGGACGCTGATCGACTTCGACAAGCCCGACCATAGCCTGCTCAAGCGCTTCGACTGGCTCGGCCTCGCCAGCATGGCCGCCTTCCTCGGCAGCTTGGAATACGTTCTGGAGGAAGGCACGCGCCTCGACTGGTTCCAGAGCCATGAGATCGTCTTCTTCACGGGGCTGATGCTCGTCGGCTGCGTGCTGTTCTTCTGGCGGGCGCTGACCCGCGAGGACCCGCTGGTCGATCTCTACGCCTTCAGGAACCGCAACTTCGCCTTCGGCTCGCTGTTCTCCTTCACCATGGGCATCGGCCTCTATGGGCTGACCTATCTCTACCCGGTCTATCTCGGGCGCATCCGCGGCTATGACGCGCTGATGATCGGCGAAACCATGTTCGTCACCGGCCTTGCCATGTTCCTGACCGCGCCCATCGCCGGGCGTCTTTCGGCCAAGCTCGACCCGCGCATCATGATGATGATCGGCTTCGGCGGCTTCGCGCTCGGGACTTATCTCGCCTCCTTCGTCACCGCCGACTGGGATTTTCACGAACTCTTGATCCCGCAGATCCTGCGCGGCTGCTCGCTGATGCTCTGCATGGTGCCGATCAACAATCTCGCGCTTGGCACGCTGCCGCCGCAGCAGCTCAAGAACGCGTCTGGCCTCTACAACCTGACCCGCAATCTCGGCGGCGCCGTCGGTCTCGCCTTGATCAACACCTTCCTCAACAGCCGTACCGACCTGCACATCGTCCGACTGCACGAGGCCGTTGCTGCCGGCCGGCAGGTTGCGGAGGAGAATCTCGCCATGCTGACCCAGCGCTTCGCCGATTATGGCGACGCGGCCGAGTCGATGGCGCTCGCGCTGATGAACCAGCGCGCCCACAAGCAGGCGCTGGTCATGGCCTTCGGGGACATCTTCCTCGCCCTGACCTTCGTCTTCGCCACGCTCGTGGCGCTTGCCCTGTTCATGCGCAAGCCCGCCCAGGCTGCGCCCGCAGATGCCGGTCATTGATCTCGCCAGCGGTTCGGTCTGCGTCGTGGACAACCCCCTGATGCGACTTGCCGCAGGCCCTCCGGAATTGACACGCGACCCGTACAAGGGCAAAAATGACAATGATATCAGTAGTTTAGATGAATTCTAAACTACGTGAAGCTGAGCTTACGAGTTTGGAAGGCGTTTCATGAGCATTCTGTCTCTGAAGGATGGCGCGACGGCGCGCAGTCAGGCGGACCAGATTCCGTGGCCCCAGAAGGCCCCGGCCGCCTGCCCGATCAGCGCCGTAAAAGCCCGCCTGCGCAGTGTCGGTCTGCGGCCGACCCGCCAGCGCATGGCTCTGGGCTGGCTGCTCTTCGCCAAGGGTGATCGCCATGTCAGCGCCGAGATGCTCTACGAGGAAGCGCTGCGCGCCCGCGAGCCGCTTTCGCTGGCAACGGTCTACAACACGCTGCGGCAATTCTCCGAGGCCGGCCTGCTGCGCCAGGTTTCGGTCTCCGGTCCGAAGACCTTCTTCGACACCAACGTGTCGGAGCATCACCACTTCTATCACGAGGATGACGAGACGGTGGTCGACATCCCCGGCTCGGAAATCCAGGTGACAGGTCTGCCGGTCGCGCCCGAAGGCATGGTCGTGTCCTCGGTCGAGGTCATCGTCCGCCTGCGCCGCGCCGATGGACAGGAGAGCGTCGCCAAGATCGCTGGAGGCGGCCGGGCGTGATCGTCTGCTCCTGCAACGTTTTATCCTGCCGGCAGATCAAAGGTACCATCGCCCCCGACGGCTCAGGGCCGAAAACCGCGGGCGAGGCCTATGACTGCCTTGGTTGCAGCCCTGATTGCGGGCGCTGTGCCCGCGAGGTGCGCAGCCTGCTGGCGGAGGCGCGCGCCGCCTGCGCCAGCCAGTGCAGCAGCTGCGCCAGCCGCGAGATCGACTGCGCGGTGCATGTCTCGGTCGGGCTGATGTTGGCCGACATCGAGATCGTCGAGGAGCGCGAGGCGGCCTGAGTCTCGCCACGTTTCCGGGTACAGTCCACCCGAATTCTGCGCTTCCCTTTTGAGAACGCCGGACCTACATTAGTATCATTCTAATGTGGTCATTGCGCGAAGGAAGCTGCCATGAAGGGCGACAAGAAGGTCATCGAATACCTCAACAAGGGCCTGCGCTCCGAGCTCACGGCCATCAACCAGTATTGGCTGCACTACCGGATGCTCGACAATTGGGGGCTGAAGGACATGGCCAAGACCTGGAAGAAGGAATCGATCGAGGAGATGGTTCATGCCGACCGTTTCGTTGATCGGATCCTCTTCCTCGAAGGCTTCCCGAACCTGCAGACGCTCGACGCACTGCGCATCGGCGAGAACGTCACGGAAGTGATCGAGTGCGACCTCAAGGCCGAGATCGAGGCCCGCGCCCTCTACCAGGAAGCGGCGAAGTACTGCCGTGAGGTCGGCGACTACCCGTCCGAGGACCTGTTCAAGGCGCTGATGAAGGACGAGGAAGGTCATATCGACTTCCTCGAGACCCAGCTCGAGCTGATCGGCCGCATCGGCCTCGAACTCTACACCCAGAAGCATGTCGGCGGCCTCGAAGGCGACGATCACTGAGCTTCGCCAAAAGAGGCAGTAGCATCAACAGGCCGGCCCGAGCGATCGGGCCGGTCTTTTCCTTTTGCGGGGGCGCGGATCAGCTGCTCAGCCTTGCAGCATAGCCTGTCCCCGCTCGCACTTGCCGTCCGCTCGTGGCAGAGAGGCGCCGTCAGCGCTGGAGGGATTCGCCATAAGCCCCATGATCGTCGCAGTCAGCCGGGATGAGCAGCATCGCTGCAGCAAGCCCACGCTCCCCGTAATCCGCCTGCTCACAGGCCTCGGCGTCGAAGGCGATGCCCATTGCGGCGAGACGGTGAAGCACCGCTCCCGCGTCGCCGCCGACCCCAGCCAGCCGAACCTGCGCCAGGTCCATCTGCTTCACACCGAGCTCTTCGACGAGCTCGCTGGCGCAGGCATTACCCTCAGCCCCGGCGAGATGGGCGAGAACGTAACGACGCGCGGTATCGCCTTGCTCAGCCTGCCCGTCGGCGCCCGGCTGCGGCTCGGCCAGGACGCACTGGTCGAGATCACCGGCCTGCGCAATCCCTGCGCCCAGATCGAGAGCCTCCGGCCCGGCCTGCTCAAGGCCGTGCTCGGCCGCGATGCGCAGGGAAATCTCGTCCGCAAGGCCGGCATCATGGGCATCGTGCTGGCAGGTGGCGAGGTCAGGCCGGGCGATCCGATCTCGGTGACGCTTCCAGCCCCGCCACACCGGCCCCTTGAACGTGTTTGAGGCGGCGCGCCTCCCGGCACGCCGCCTCAAAAAACCTAGCCTGAAGCGCAGAAGCGCTCAGATGTAGCTGACGTTCGCCGCTTCCGGACCCTTCTTGCCGGCGCGGATCGAGAAGCGCACGCGCTGCCCGTCCATCGGCGGCTGCAGGCCGCTGCGGCTCAGCGAGCTGACATGCAGGAACACGTCCGCACCGCCCTGGTCGGGCGCGATGAAGCCGAAGCCGCGATCCGCGTTGAAGAACTTCACGGCGCCGTCATAGGGGCCTTCCATCGGCGCACTCGCGCCGCGGTCATAGCCACCGGCGCCGCCGCGGTCGTAACCACCGCCGCCACCGCCGTAGCCACCGCGGTCGTAGCCGCCACCGCCGCCACGATCGTAACCGCCGCCGCCATAGCCGCCGCCGAAATCATCGCGCGGCGGGCGCGGCGAGAACGGGCGGGCGCCGCCACCGCCGCGCGGAGCGGCCGGCGTCGCGGTCGAGGCGTCGATCTCATGGACCGCGACGACCTGCAGGCCGCGCCGCCCCTCGCCGAGATCGGCGATGATCGTGGCACCTGGCTGGAGGTCCTGGGCGTCGAGCGGCCCGATGGACGAGACGTGGACGAAGACATCGCCGGAGCCGTCCGACGGAGAAGCAAAGCCGAAGCCCTTCTCCGGGTCGAACCACTTGATCTTGGCTTCGATGTTTTCGTGCGTGACGAAGGGAGCGGGGGCGGCGGGCTTGCGTCGATCGAACATGAAACTTCAGGAGGCTTGTGACCGGGAGGCCGCAATCTAGCGCAACCGATACGTTTCGTCATCGGCCCGCGCAGCAAAAATTATCGAGCCCACCGACCATGCCGCCGGCACCTCGTTGCCTGCTTCCTTTCCCCTTCCGTGGGGACAGAAAGCGAACCTCAATCGCGGATCGCTCCCCAATCTCGGGAGCAGGACGTCGCTTCGACGAGCAAACGCCCTTTCACCCGGGCTAGCAAGCCGGGCCCGGCACACAGCTGTGCACGAATTCGTAAGCGGAGCGCACTTTTGCGCCGCCTCTCAGTCGCAGCGGATCGTCTGGACCTTCTTCGGCATCTCGCCGACCGCCGGAATGAACTGCCCGGTCTGCGGATCGAGCACCATCAGCGTGCCGGTCGCGACTGCGAAATAGGCGCCGTGCAGATGCAGACGGCCCTTCTCCTCCAGTATCTTGATGCAGGGGAAGGTCCGCAGATTGTCGAGCGATTGCTGGACCGAGGCCAGCGCCAGCCGCTCGACATAGCCCGCGAAGTCCTCGTTCCGCCCGCGGCCGCCCGAGCGCCGGGCGGCCGGCTCGATCAGCGTGATCCACTTGCCGATGAAATCGCCGGGCGAGAGCGGGCCCTGCGCATCATCGGCGAAGGCGCGGATGCCGCCGCAGCGGCCATGGCCGAGCACGACGATATGCTCGACCTTGAGCGCTTGCACCCCGTATTCCAGCGCCGCCGAGGTGCCGTGCAGCTGATCGTCCGGCGAGAAGGGCGGCACGAGGTTGGCGACGTTGCGGACGACGAACATCTCGCCCGGGCTGGCGTCGAAGATCACCTCAGGAGACACCCGCGAATCGCAGCAGCCGATCAGCATGATCTTCGGCGTCTGGCCGGATTCCGCGAGCTGCTCGTATCGGCTCTGCTCGCGCACGAAACGGTCGTCGAGGAAGGCACGATAGCCTTCGGTCAGGCGTTCGGGGAATGGCGACGAAATTGTTGGGTCCATGCCGCAGTTGGGACAGAAGGCGTGTGCCTTCGTCAAGAGCGGAAACGCAGGTTTCTGCTGCGACGCAGCATCAAATCGCGCAGAACCGGCTCTGCAATTGCGCCGCCAGCGCCGCCGCATCGCCTTGGACGATGATGCGCTTCAGGCGCGCGCTGGCGCCGGCGGTCAGCGAAACCTGCGAGCGGGAGACGCCAAACTCCTTGGCCAGCAGCGCGACCAGTGCCGCGTTCGCCTCGCCTTCGGTCGGTGCGGCCCGGACCCGCGCCTTCAGCACCTGCCGGCCATCGGCCAGCATCTCGACCCCGTCGAGACTGTCGCGCCCGCCACGCGGGGTCAGGCGGATCGCGATCGCAAGCCCGTCCGGCGTGACGGACCAGGCGGCCATCGAGCTAGAAGACGTTGGGGTAGATGTAGCGCTGGATCACGCTCTGGATGAAGAAGATGCCGAGCAGCAGGATGATCGGCGAGATGTCGATCCCGCCGAGATTGGGCAGCATGTTGCGGATCGGCCGAAGCGCCGGCTCGGTGACGCGGTAGAGGAAATCCCAGACCGAAGAAACGAACTGATTGCGCGTGTTGACGACGTTGAAGGCGATGAGCCAGCTGAGCACGGCCGAGGCGATCAGGATCCAGACATAGAGGTTCAGCGCCAGCATCACGACATCGAGAACGGAACGCATCAAAGGACCTCTCTGAAAACCGTCCGGCGCGCTGATCGCCCGTCCGAAGAATGTTCCTGTCGGAAGCGATTGACAGGAACGCGACGCAGGGCCTAGAAGGCCAGCGCTTCGGGGCTGTAGCTCAGTTGGGAGAGCGCTGCAATCGCACTGCAGAGGTCAGGGGTTCGAATCCCCTCAGCTCCACCAAATTTCCTGCCTAGCGCATTGGAATTGGTGGATTTTTCTGAAGCCCGAAACACCTTCCCGAACGTTTGTCCCAGCACCTGGCTGCCGTAGGCAGGTAGATAAAACACGCGCTGGCGGTCGGCGGCGCTCGACAGGCGCGCCGCAGATTCGAATCCGATCCCGCTGCCTCTGCGCTGTTCCCCGCCAGACGGCTCGTTCCGGCACCCGCGCGGCATTCCGGGAAATGACTGGAAGCATGCTGCGCCGATCTGGCGCTCCCCCCGGCTGCCGGTGCGTTTGCGTTGGAGCTACCTCGGAAGAGCGCTCGACCAGAGCGCCGCCGAAAGCCTAGATGCATCCCAACGCGGGTGAAGCAGGCGACGACCGAGTACCCCTCGGTGGGGCGGCGGGGCAGCACCGTTCCGCCCGCTCCACTCCCACACCACAATGGCGAATTGTCAGTCCCGATCGACGACGCCTTCGCTTGGCCGGCGGCCTCTTCCCTGCATATCGAGAAATGCACGATTCCACGGGCTCGCCGCGAGGCGCCCCGTCCAGTTCTCGCGTTACCGTAGCGCAACAGAACGACGAAAAGCCACGGGATCGAACCAATTCCTGCGCCCGACCGGGTGTACGCGAATCACCTGCCGCCCCACTGTGGCCGCTGCGTCACCGTGGCGAATCAAGGTGGCGGCCGACGCCTGCCGAGGACCGATGCCTGCCCATTTGAAGCGCGCCCTGCGCGACACGACCGCTCTCGTTACTCCCCGCCTCCCTCCTGCAGCGAACCTGCTGGCGACCGGCGTCATCACCGGCGCGCTGCTACTCCAACCCGGCCCGGCGCTGGCTGCGGATCAGACCTGGAACGGCCCAGGCGTGGATTTCAACGCCGACGCGAACTGGGTTTCCGGCGTGGCTCCGGGCAGCAGCAGCGACACTGCCGTCTTTTCCGGGACGACGGCGCCGCGCGGGGTATCGACGTCGCAGAACACCACCCTTGGCGGAATAACCTACGCGGCCGGCGCCGCCGCCTACACCCTCACGCTCGGCAACAGCCTTCAGACATTCGGAAGCGTCGTCAACGACTCCGGAAATACCCAAACCATCGAGGTCGGCGGCAACGCCTTCTTCTTCTACGGAACGGCGGCAAGCGGCAGCAACGTCACCTACACCCTGAACGGCGGCAACATCCAGTTCCGCGACAGTTCCGTCGGCGGGATGTCGCGTTTCGAGACCGGCAGCACCGGGCAGATCGGCCTGTTCGAGACCGCGAATGCCGTCACCCTGGGCTCCCTGAGCGGTGGGGGCCTCGTCACGAACTATTCCGCCGGCAACACGACGCTGACCATCGGCGGCCTCAATGAATCGACCACCTATTCGGGCGTGATCCGCTCGGACACCGGCGCCGGCACGCTGGCCGTCGTGAAGGAGGGCACGGGCACGCTGACGCTCACCGGCGCGAACACCTACACCGGCGGCACCACGATTTCGGCGGGCACCCTGCAGATCGGCAATGGCGGCACCACCGGCTCGATCACCGGCAACGTCACGAACAACGCCGCTTTGGTCTTCAACCGCTCGGACAGCGTCACCTATGGCGGTGTGATCAGCGGCTCGGGCTCCGTGACCCAGGCAGGCGGCGGCACGCTGATCCTGACCGGCGTCAACAACTGGACTGGCGGAACCAGCATCGCCACGGGTTCGACGCTGCAGGTCGGCAATGGCGGCACCACCGGCACGCTCGGGACCGGTGCGATCGCGAATGACGGCACGCTCGCTGTCCATTTTTCGTCGACCTCGACCATTATCACCATCGCCGACGCGATCAGCGGCACGGGCTCGTTCGAGATCATCAGCGGCGGAGTAATCCTGACCGGGACCAACGCCTATTCGGGGGCAACGACGATCGCGGCGGGAGGCGGCCTTCAGATCGGTAATGCCGGCACGAGCGGAACGCTCGGTACCGGCGCCGTGACGAACAACGGAATCTTGCAGGTGAACCGGAGCGACAGGATCGTCGTCTCCAACGCGATCAGCGGCAGCGGCACTTTTCGGCAACTCGGCTCCGGCACGACTGTCTTGACCGGCACGAACAGCTATACTGGCACGACCAGCATAGAGGCCGGCACCCTGCAAGTCGGCGATGGCGGCACCACCGGTTCGATCACCGGCAATGTCACGAACAACGCCGCCCTGGTCTTCAACCGCTCGGACAGCGTCACCTATGGCGGCGTGATCAGCGGCTCGGGCTCCCTGACCCAGTCGGGCGGCGGCACGCTGATCCTGACCAGCACGAACACCTATTCCGGCACGACGACCGTCAGCGCCGGTTCGACGCTGCAGATCGGCAATGGCGGCATGACCGGCACGCTCGGCAGCGGCGCGGTGACGAACAATGGTGTCCTCGTCGTCAATCGGGCGACGATTGGCGGCACAATCAGGATCGTCAACGCCATCGGTGGCACCGGTTCGCTCAATGTCAATTCAGGCGGAGCGATCCTGACGGGGACGAATACATATAGCGGCACAACCCTGATCTCGACGGGCGGCGGGATCCAGGTCGGCGATTACGGTACGACCGGCAGTCTCGGCACCGGCGCAGTGACGAACGACGGTCTGCTGTACCTGAACCGGAGCAACACGCATGTCATTGCCAATACGATCAGCGGCAGCGGCGAGCTTCGGCAGCTCGGGACCGGCACAGCCATCCTCACCGGCAACAACACCCGCACCGGCCTGACCACTATCGATAACGGCAGGACGCTGCAGGTCGGCGATGGCGGCACGACCGGCACGCTCGGCAGCGGCGCGGTCACGAACAACGGCACGCTCGTCTTCAACCGCGCCGGGCAGGTGACGCAGACGGGCGCGATCAGCGGCTTCGGCACGCTTCGCAAGGAAGGCACGGGCGAACTGGTCCTCACGGGCAGCCACAGCTATTCCGGTGCCACGACGGTGAATGCCGGCATCCTGTCGGTGAACGGCGTGCTCAGCGCCTCCTCTCAGGTGACGGTGAACCCCGGCGGAACGCTGGGCGGCATCGGCACGGTGACGACCACCCAGATCAACGGCGGCACGCTCTCCCCCGGCAATTCGGTCGGAACCATCGCCGTCAACGGCAGCCTGACCTTCACGCCAGGTTCGACCTATCGCGCCGAGGTCCAGGGCGCGGCCGCCGACCGGGCCGATGTCGCGGGCACGGCTTCGCTCGCCGGCACATTGCAGCTCGTCGGGCTGGGAGGTGTCTATCGCTTCTCCTCGCCCTACACGCTTCTGTCCGCCACCGGTGGGCTAGGTGGCACGCGCTTCGACACCATCGCCAATCCCTTCGGCGACGGCGTGATCGTCACCGTCGGCTACACTTCGGGCGACGTCCAATTGACCCTGGCTCCCAAGCCGCTGACGCCGGTCGAGCCCGGCCCCGATGTCCCGGTCACCCCGCCCGAGCCCACGCCACCTAC
>NZ_JAWDID010000056.1:0-34297 GCF_032464875.1 Allobosea rubneri | reverse complement strand
CCCCCCCCCCTTTCCCGCCCCCCCCGCCGTGACCGCCTACCGCGACGCTGACGGCGAAGCCCAGGGTCTGCGAGGACGCACCGGCGCCGCCGCCGCCGCCGACGCTCTGGACGAGCATGCCATAGGCTTCCTTCCCGCTGGTCGACAGGGCCCCCAGATTGCTGGCCATGACCTGGCCGCCCTTGCCGCCAGTGCCGCCTGCGCCACCGGAGCCGAAGAAGGTCGAGCCGCCTTCGCCGCCGCTCGTCGTCGATGCGCCGGGCTTGATCCGGCCGAGCTGGAAGGCGCCGGTCGCATTGCCGCCGCCGACGCTCTGGGCGACCATGGCGGTCGCGCCCAGCCCATGGGTATCGATGGTTCCGTAATTGGCGACGATGACCTCGTCGCCGGCGCCGGCCATGCCGCCATCTCCGCCTCCGAAGACGCCTCCGCCGCCTCGTCCGCCGGTCCCTCCGAGCGATTGCGCGACGACGCCGAACGAGTACTCGCCCCGGGTCAGGATGCCACCCCACTGCGTGAGCTTGACGATCCCGCCCTTGCCGCCGGCGCCACCCGGCTGGCCGCCGCTGTGCTCCTGGTTGCCGCCGTGTCCACCGATGCTTTGGGCGAGGATGCCGGCCGAGCTGGAGCCATTGATCGTGATGGAGCCGCTGTTGGTCACTTCGACCAAGCCGCCGGCGCCACCGTTGCTGGTGTAGGCTTTCGAGAAGAAGGCGTTGCCGCGGGTAGAACCGGCCCCGCCCAGCGATTCCGCAATGATGCCCGTTGCGCTCGCGCCGCTGGTGACGATCGTGCTGGCCGTTCTGACGTCGATCGACACCCTGCCGCCGACGCCTCCTGTCAGATTCGTGACCTGATCCCTGGAAGTTCCGCCACCGCCGGCATCGCCGCCGAGCGAACGTGCCCATGCCCCGGCATAGTTCGATCCTTCGGTTTGGATCGAGCCGAGGAGGTCGAGTCGAACGGTTCCACCCGCCCCGCCTCGGCCCATCGCGGCGTTGCTGTCGCCGCCATTGCCGCCGTGCGAATAGAGCAGCAGCAGGCTCGTGCCCTTCGCTCCCGACCAGCGCGGATCCCTGTGGAACCAGGGATCGTTGAGCGTGCCGGGAAGCGGAGGCCCCTTCTGCTCGCCCAGGCCCGACAAGGAGCCGGTCTGCGTGACGAAGACTTCGCCACCCTTGCCGCCATGGCCGCCGTCGACATCGGTGAAGCCGGTCGAGGGACCGTCGCCGCCATAGCCGCCGGTCGATCCGATGAGGACCGCGCTGCCCTTGGTCGTTTCCTTGGACGAGGAAAGGGAGTTCTCCAGATATATCCCGGGCCCTGCCGCGCCGTCCGTGGCGTGGCGCTCCACGCCGAAGAAGCCCGCCCTCCCGGCCGTTCCGTTCGCGCCCCTGAGCATGCGCCGGTCGATCGAGGCCTGCTCGGGAGCCTGTTGTGCCAACGCTGGGTCTGTGGCCAGGAAGGGGAGGAAGGAGGCCCAGCTGACAGTGCAGAGGAGCTGCCTTGCGAAACTTGCCCGCCGGGCGGAGGGCTCTGCACGGAGGCTGGACTTCCGGCGCTCAATCTTCACAGTCTCTTCCCCCGCCCCAAACGACACCTGCGTCCTGGCGGTGATTTCGACGTAGCCCTCACGAAGGCGGGTCAAGTCTGACACGCACCCCCGATCATCTGGAAAACGAGCAGGCGCCTCTGGGTCGGCAGAGCATCGAATCACACGCACTTACAAAGATGATATTTTATTTCTTGATTGCGCATCGAGAAAATCTGTCGCTCACCTCAATAGATGCCCCGATGTTTCGAAATATCTTGATGTTACCCATCGATATTCCCTTGGTGTCGACCGTCTTGCTGGTCGCCTCCTTTTTGGGGCGCTGCCAATAAGCCGCTGCCAGGAATCCGCCGACAGCGGTCCTGCTTTCCGAGGTGGCGGTCGTCGAGCAGCGCAGGCTCAATGCACCGGGCCTACGTCATCAGATCGCGAGCGATCGCGCGGGAGTTACGAGGATCCGGAACGCAGGCTCTCGCTTCGCAGGAAGCGAATGAACTCCTCGACGAGCTCGGTCCGCTGGCTGTGTGAGGGAAGCAGCACGCCGAAATTATAAGGCACATCGGGCTCGAACCGGCGCCAGACGAGACCCCTGGAGCCAAAAGCGCGAGCGGTGAAGCGATCGGTGATCGTGACGCCGACACCGTTGGCGACCAGCTCGCAAGCTACGGCGGCGATGGGAGTGTCGACGCGAATGTCCGGTATGGAGCCGGCATCATCGAGAGCGCGCTGCAGCGGCAGATGAGCAAAGCTGTCCCGCCCCTTTCCGACGAAGGCCAAGCCGTGCAGGTCTCGTGGAGTGATCACCTCGCGCGCCGCAAGCGGATGGTTGGGCAGCATCACGCAAACCCCGATCGCCGGATCGAACAGCTCGATGTCGACGCCCGGCTTCTCCATCGGCAGCATCGCGAAGCCGATGTCGAACTGGCGGGTCGAGACCCAGGACGCGATCGTTTCGGAGCGCTGCACCTGAAGGGCGGCCGCCACGCCGCGGTGCTGCTTCAGGAAGCGAGCGAGCGCGGCCGGCAGAAACTGATGGGCGAGCGCCGGCATGCTGACGATCCTGAGCTGCTCGACGCGCTGCTCCTTGATCTGGGCAGCCCGCTCGGCGATGCGCTCCAGCCCGACGAAGCTGCGCTCGACCTCTTCGTGCAGGGCCAGTGCCTCCGCCGTGGGCCAGCTGCGTCCATCCGCCCGCGTGAACAGGGCAAAGCCCAGGCGTTCCTGCAGTTCCTTCAGCAGCCTCGAGATGGATGGCTGCGAGGTGCGCAGCAGGCGCGCCGCCTGCGTGAAGCTGCCGACATGCAGCACGGCGTTGAAGGCCTCCCAGTGCTTGTGGCCAATTTGCGTCAAATCAAAGCCCCCCGGGATCGAACGCCTCATACTCCGACGAAAAGATGCTCGGCGAGCCGCAGCGCTCGCCGAACGAAGAGTTGCGCCCATATCAAATCCGGATCGAGCGATCCATACTTCGTCAATTGACAGATACCCCTCCGACCGAAACCCTGATGGCAATCAGGACAAGAACGAGGGGTTGCTGGCATGAAGTCTCTGCATCACGGAATCTGTTCGATCGCGCTCGGATTGGCGCTGTCGGCCACGGGCTGGATGGCGCCCGGCGCTCTCGCGCAGGACACCATGTATGTCGCTGGCTATGGCGGCTCGTTCGAACGCCTGATGCGGGATTCGGTGATTCCGCCCTTCGAGAAAGCCAACAGCGTCAAGATCGAGTACGTCGCGGGTCAGTCGACGGCCACGCTCGCAAAACTGCAGGCTCAGCGCAGCAAGCAGGAGATCGATGTCGCGATCGTCGATGACGGTCCGATGTACCAGGCGGTGCAGTTCGGATTCTGCGCGCCGATCCAGAAGGCGCCGGTCCTCGAGGACATCTATCCGATCGCGAAATTGGCCGATCAGGCGATGGCGTTTGGCATCGGTGTCACGGCGCCGGTCTACAACACCAAGATCTTCAAGGAGAAGGGGCTTCCTGTCCCGACGTCCTGGGGCGACCTCGGCAACAGCGCCTACAAGGGCCAGCTTGCCCTCCTGGGTGCCGCCAGCACGACCGGCCTGCACGGGCTGATCATGGTCGCGCGCGCCAAGGGCGGCGGCGAGGCCAGCATCGACCCCGGATTCAAGGCCTTCAAGGATGAGATCCGCCCGAACATCGTGACCTTCGCTCCCTCCGCCCCGAAGCTGGAAGAACTCCTGCAGAGCGGCGAGATCGCGATGACGGTGGTCGCTCGCTCGCGCGCCGTTGCGCTGAAGAAGGAAGGGCTGCCGCTGCAGGCCGTCGAGCCCAAGGAAGGCGCCGCGGCGCTGATGGTGACGATGTGCCCCGTGGTCGACAGCGACATGCCCGCGCAGGCGCAGAAATTCATCCAGCACATGCTCTCGCCCGAAATCCAGAAGGTCTTCGCCAAGGCAGGCTATGGCCCGGTCAATCGCAAGACCGAGCTGACAGAGCAGGAGAAGGAAGGGCTCGCGGTCGGTGACGAAGCCGTGGGCAAGCTCGCCCGGATCGACTGGCCGACCGTCAATCAGAACCGCGCCGCCTGGACGCAGCGCTGGAATCGCGAAGTCGAACGCTGAGCAATCCTGAACCGGCCGGCCTTGCCCGGCCGGACACGTCCCGAACGGGTTTTCCAAGCAATGGCCAAAATCGTGCTCGAAGCGCTGACCAAGCGCTTCGCAAGCTTCACGGCGCTTTCCGGCATCGACCTGGCGATCGAGCCGGGCGAATTCGTCGGGCTTCTCGGGCCCTCCGGCTGCGGCAAGACCACGACGCTGAACATCGTTGCGGGCTTCGAGGAGCCCTCCAGCGGCCGAGTCCTCCTCGACGGCCGCGACCTCGCGGGCGTGCCGGCGAACCGGCGCGGCATGGGCATCGTCTTCCAGAGCTATGCGCTCTTCCCGCACATGACCGTGGCGGAGAACATCTCCTTCGGGCTGGAGATGCGCGGGATCGGCCGGGCCGAGCGCGACCAGGCAATCCGCCAGGCCCTCGACCTCGTGCATCTCTCGGCGATGAGCGAGCGCTATCCACGTCAGCTCTCGGGTGGCCAGCAGCAGCGCGTCGCGTTGGCACGGGCGCTCGCCATCGAACCCGCTCTGCTCCTGCTCGACGAACCCTTATCCAATCTTGACGCCAAGCTGCGCGAGGAAATGCAGGTCGAGATCCGCGCGATCCAGCGCCGCGTCGGCACCACGACGATCATGGTCACGCACGACCAGGCGGAAGCACTCGCGACCTGCGACAAGATCGCCGTGATGGATGCCGGCCGCATCGTCCAGCTCGCGGACCCGCTGACGCTCTATGATGCGCCCGCGAGCCGTTTCGCCGCGGCCTTCGTCGGGCGCTCCTCGCAGTTGCCGGCCACGGTGACCGCGGTGGATGGGTCGGTCGCGCGCCTGCGCATCGATGGTCTCGCGGCCGAGGTCGGAGGACGACTTCATTGCTCCGTGCCGGTGGGCGAAGCCGTGCTGATCGCGCTGCGGCCGGAAAAGGTTCAGCTCGGGTTCCCCGGTACGGGCGCGGTCGACGGCCGCCTGCAGTCGCGGGTCTTCCAGGGCAGCTCCTGGCTGTTTTCGATCCAGACCGAGCTCGGCAGCGTGCTGGTCTCCGAGCCGCATCGCGGAGCGCCCCGCTTCCGGGAAGGCGACACCGTCTCGATCGCCTGGACGCCGGAGGATGCGGCCGTGGTTCCGGAGGCGCCCCGTGTCTAGCCCGAAGCGCCGCGCGCCCTATCTGCTGAGCCTGCCGGCGCTGCTGGTCTTCGCAGCGCTGCTGGTGACGCCGCTCGCCATGATCGCGGGTCTGAGCTTCCAGGCCTTCGACCTGAACACCGGGCAGATCGGCGGCCTGACGCTCGGCAATTACGCCGACACACTGGGCGATCCCTACTACCACACGATCTTCCTGCGCACGGTCGGCATCGCGCTGGCGACAACGGCGATCTGCATCCTGATCGGCGCTCCGGAAGCCTATTTCCTGTCGCGCATGCGCGCGCCCTGGCGCTCGATCTTCCTGATCGTGACCTTGAGCCCGCTCTTGATCTCGGTGGTGGTCCGCACGCTGGGCTGGGCCCTGCTGTTCGGCCGCAACGGCGTGATCAACCAGGTCCTCGCCGCGCTCGGCCTCGCCTCGGGCCCGATCCCGATGCTCTACACCGTCCAGGGCGTCGTCATCGCGCTTGTCCATGTCGCGGTGCCGTTCATGGTGATCTCGGTCTGGGCCGCGCTGCAGCGCCTCGATCCCAAGGTGATCCGGGCCGCGAGCTCGCTCGGGGCGAGCGAGTTCACGATCTTCCGGCGCATCGTGCTGCCGCAGGTCATCCCCGGCATCCTGTCGGGCTCGCTGATCGTCTTCGCCCTTGCCGCCAGCGCCTTCGCGACGCCGGCGATCATCGGCGGGCGCCAGCTCAAGGTGGTGGCGACCGCGACCTATGACGAATTCCTCGGCACGCTGAACTGGCCGCTGGGAGCCGCCATCGCGATCGTCCTCTTGATCGTCAACGCCGCGATCATGCTCACCTACAACCGCATCGTCGAGCGGCGCTATCAGAGGTTTGCGCAATGAGCCGCAACGGAGCCTTCGCCGTCGCGTTCCACACGCTGTTCGTCGCATTCATGCTGGCGCCGCTGGTGGTGGTGATGTGGATGTCGCTGACGCCCTCGAACCTTTTGTCGCTGCCGACGACCTCGTTCTCGCTGCGCTGGTTCTGGGCGATCCTGCGCCACAGCCAGTTCATCGACGCCTTCTGGTTCAGCATCCTGCTCGGCGCCCTCTCGGCGAGCCTGGCGATGGTGCTGGCCGTGCCCGCAGCACTCGCTTTGGCGCGCTACCGCTTTCCGGGTCGGGACGGCTTCGTCGCGCTCTTCCTGTCGCCGCTGATCATCCCGCATGTCGTGCTCGGCGTCGCCTTCCTGCGCTTCTTCACCCAGATCGGCACGACCGGGACCTTCATCGGGCTGCTCGGCGCGCATGTGCTGGTGATCTTCCCCTATGGGCTGCGGCTGGTGCTGGCGGCGCTGACGACGAGCGACCCGGCGATCGAGCGGGCCGCGATCTCGCTCGGCGCCTCGCAATGGACGGTGTTCCGGCGCGTGCTCTTCCCGCTGATGATCCCCGGCGTCGCCGGCGGCTGGGTCATCTCCTTCATCCAGAGCTTCGACGAGGTGACGATGACCGTGTTCGTCACGACCCCGTCCTCGATGACGCTGCCGGTGCGCATGTACCACTACATCGAGGAATCGATCGATCCGCTGGTGGCGTCGGTCTCGACCGTCGTCATCCTCCTGACCTTCCTGCTCATGGCCATTGTGGACCGCATCTACGGGCTTGACCGCATCCTGGTCGGCAAGGGCTGAACGCCCGGCCGGCACATCCTGATCTTCCGAGGATTGGACAATGAAAGCGATCGTTGTTGGGGCCGGCGTCGTCGGCTCATCGGTGGCCTATCGCCTGGCTCAGGCTGGGGCCGAGGTCACCGTCATCGAGGCGAGGCGGCCTGGAGGCGGCACCTCGAGCGTGACCTATGCCTGGGTCAACGCGTGCGAGAAGCTGACCTCGGAGGCCTATTTCCGGCTGAACTTCGCCGGCCGCCAGGCTCATGAGGACATCCTCGCCGAATTTCCCGGCGCGGGCTGGTACCATCGACCGGGCGTGCTGCAATGGCAGGATGCGGAAGCCGAAGCCGGCGGCCGCGACGGCACCGATCCGCTCGCCAAGCTGCAGCAGCTGGTCGCCTGGGGCTATCCGGCCGAAGTCCTCAGCCTCGACGACGTCCGCAGGCTCGAGCCGCAGATCAACCCCGACGCGATCGGCAACGCTCCGGTCATCCACTATCCCCAGGATGGTTGGCTCGACCCGGTGCCGTATTCCGGCGCCCTGGTCGCAGCCGCTGTGGAGCGGCATGGCGCGACATTCGTCGAAGGCCGCGTCGAGCGCCTGGTGCTGGCCGGCGAGCGCTGCAGCGGCGTCGTGCTGGGCGACGGCCGGACGATCGAGGCCGATGTCGTGGTGAACTGCGCCGGTCGCTGGCTCAACGACCTCGTCCAGACCCCGCAGCATCGCGTTCCGCTAGTGCCGACGCTGGGTATCGTCGCCTACACGCCGCCGGCCGGCACGTCGCTCAGGAGTGCGCTGCGCACGCCACTGGTCAATATGCGCCCCGATGGGGGCGGGCGCTTCCTGCTGCGCTCGAACGAGCTCGACCGGCTGCTGACAACCGATGAAGGCGCGCTGCCGTCCCACCCGCAGGCGCAAGAGCTGATGCGCCGCGCCATCACGACCGTTCCGGCGCTGAAGAATGTCGAGGTCGAGGCGGTCCGGATCGCGACGCGGCCGATCCCGAAGGACTCCTATTCCGCCGTCGGCCCGGTGCCCGGCCTCTCCGGCTACTATGCCGTGGTCACCCACAGCGGTGTCACGCTCGGCGCTTTCCTCGGTGAGGTCGTCGCCGACGAACTCGTCCATGGACGTGAGTGCGACGAGCTCGCCGAATTCCGCCCCAGCCGCTTCTTCAACTGAGGACGATCCGATGCGTGTCGCCATCATGGGCGCGGGCGCCGCCGCCTTCGCCGCCGCCGCCTTTCTCGCCGAGAACGGGCATGACGCCGTGCTCTGGTCGCCTTCGGGCAAGAGCACGGAGGCGCTCGCCGCCGGCGCCCCGCTCGTCAGCGAAGGCAAGATCACGGGGGAGTTCCGGCCCGGCGTAGCGCAGAGCTGTGAGGCTGCGCTTCACGGCGCCGACGCCGTTGTGATCGCCCTGCCGGCGAACGGGCACAAGCACGTCATGGACGCGATGGCGCCGCTGCTGTCGCCGGGACAGCCGGTCATCATCTCCTCGCACGCCTCGCTCGGCGCCTTTTACCTCTCGCGTTTGCTGGCCGCGCGCGGCGTGGAGGTGCCGATCATCGCGCTCAGCACCACGATCCTGCGCTCGCGGCGAACCGGGCCGAACACGGTCAAGATCGCGACCATCCGCAGCAAGGTGGACATCGCCACCCTGCCGCGGCGGCTCGCCCAGGACGGCCTCGACCTCTGCCGAAAGCTCTTCGGCGATCGCTTCCGCGCCGTAGACGGCTTGCTCGCGGTGTCGCTGAGCAACGTTAATCCGCAGAGCCACATGGCGCTGGCGTTGGCCAACTTCACCCGGATGGAGAAGGGCGAAGCCTGGGGGCAGAGCGAGAACCTGACCATGGCGGTCGGCCGCCTGCTCGAAGCCATCGATGCCGAGCGGCTCGCCCTGGCGGCAGCGTTCGGCCTGACCGTCCGGACGATGCGCGAGCACTATTCGCTGACCTATGGCGTGCCGGACGCCCCGCTTGGCGAGACCTCCCGGATGCTGGCGGAAACCCAGCCGACGACGCTGGGGCCGGCAACCATCGACACCCGCTATACGCTCGAGGATGTCCCGTTCGGGCTGCTGCCGCTGGCCGAACTCGGGCGCCTCGCCGGCGTGGCGATGCCGTTGCATCAGGCGGGCCTTGCGATCTTCTCGGCGCTCTACGGGCGCGATTTCGCTGAGGACAACGACATTCTGCCCGAGCTCACGAGAACCGGGCTTTCACGCGACCAGTTGCTGGCCTGAGCGCCCTGACGATTGGGACGCCATAACGACGAAGGTTGGCGAGCTTCGCTTCTGACGAGCCTCCGCCTCCGGGCTGCCGTTGACGTTGGCCGCAGACCAGCAATCCTCACCGCCAGTGTCTCGAGCTGACGTTCAAGTAGAGCTTCAGCGGCCGGCACACAGCGCCCTCACCGGACCTCGGGGGGCTTTGGGGAAGGTGCCGACGGAGCCGGAGCGATAAGTCTCCGTCGGTACCTTGTCCCGAGGTTTCCTTTCTCGGCACCGTCAGCCAATGCCTCGGCCTCTGCGAGGCGCCTTCGCCGCCGGTCACACCACCGTCGTGCGCAGCGTGCCGATGCCCTCGACATAACCTTCCATCACGTCGCCGCGCACGATCGCGCCGACGCCGGACGGCGTGCCGGACATGATCAGGTCGCCGGCTTGGAGCTCGAACAGACCGGAGAGGTAGGAGATCATCTCCGGCACCTTCCAGATCATGTGGTTGAGGTCGCCCTGTTGGCGGATCTCGCCGTTGACCTTGAGCCAGACCGCCCCATTCTCGGGATGCCCGATCGTGCTCGCCGGAACGATCTCGCCCATCGGCG
Source organism: Allobosea rubneri (assembly GCF_032464875.1). NCBI lineage: Bacteria > Pseudomonadati > Pseudomonadota > Alphaproteobacteria > Hyphomicrobiales > Alloboseaceae > Allobosea > Allobosea rubneri. Next base: position 24,569 of record NZ_JAWDID010000056.1, on the reverse strand, counting down.
CCGAATGCTCGAAGGCCTTGCCGATCTCCCACGGCCTTGCCGCCTTCTTGCATTCGTCCTGCAGGTCGCGGCGGGTCATGTCGAGCCCGACGGCATAGCCGTAGACATGGTCGAGAGCGCTTTCGACGGGGATGTCCTTGCCGCCCTTGGCGAGGGCGACGACCATCTCGATCTCGTGGTGGACGTTGCTGCTGCGCGGCGGATAGGGGAAGTCGCCACCATCGAGGACGACGTTGTCGGGGTTCTTCTGGAAGAAGAAGGGCGCCTCGCGGTTCGGATCGCCGCCCATCTCGATCGTGTGGGCGGCATAGTTGCGGCCGACGCAATAGATGCGATGCACCGGGAAGCGGCTTTGCGTCCCGCGCACCGGGAGCGTGACCGGCGCCGGGGCCGTGACGACATGGTTCTGAGGCGTGGCGATGTTCATCTTGCGGCGTCCTTCGTTGGCAAGAGGATGGGTCAGCGCGAGGCGGCGTAATAGGCGAACCGACGTTCGAGCCCGGCCAGCAATTCGTTGAGGGTGAAGGCGAAGCTGAAGAGCACGAGCAGCAGCGCCCAGAAGTGCTCCATCAGGAAGTGCGACTGGTAGATTTCGAACAGCGTCCCGAAACCGACGACCGAAACGAGCAATTGGCCGATGACCACGCCCTTGACCGCGCGGATCATGCCGAGCCGGGTGCCGGCCAGGATCTCCGGCAGCGCCGCCCAGACATAGATGCGGCTGAAGGCCTGCCAGCGGCTGGCGCCGAAGCTGCGCGCCATCTCGATCAGCGAGGGCGAGATGGCGCGGATGCCGGCGCGGGTGTTGAGGACGATGATCCACATCGAGAACAGCACCACGGTCAGCACGATCGTCGTCTCGCCCAGGCCGAACAGCACCATGATCACCGGAACCAGTGCGCTGAGCGGCGCGGAGAGGAAGAGGTTGACCCAGGGCAGGAGCAGCCGGTCGGCGATGACGGAGCGGCCCAGCAGAATCCCGAGCGGGACGCCGATGCCGATCGCGATGATGTTGCCGAACAGGAAGGCGCGGCCGGTGATCACGAGCGCGTCGAGGAACGAAGCGGTCGGCACGATCTCGACGACGCGCCAGACGATGCTGGACAGCGGCGGCAGGATGAAGCCGGCATCGGTATGGCCGACGATCTCCCAGATCACGGCCCAGACGATCAGCGACGTCATCAAGGGCAGGCGGATGCCGGAAATGACCATGCTGCCCCCTAATCGAGATAGTGCTTGAGCTGCTGCCAGATCTCCTCGACGACATCGAGGTAGGCGCTGTCGCGCCTGATCTTGTCGGGGTCGCCGTCGCGGCTGATCTTCGGCTCGATCACCGCCGAGACGCGGCTTGGCCGGCGCGAAAGCAGCGCAATCCGGTCGGAGACGTAGACCGCTTCCTCGATGCTGTGCGTCACGAAGATGAACGACTTGCCTTCGTTGGCGACAAGCTCGAGCAGCTCCTCCTGGAACTTGCGGCGTGTCTGCTCGTCGACGGCCGAGAACGGCTCGTCCATCAGCACGACCTTGGCATCGACCGCGAGGGCGCGGGCAAGGCCGACGCGCTGCCGCATGCCGCCGGAGAGCTCGTGCGGATACTTGTGCTCGAAACCCTTGAGGCCGACGCGCGCGATGTGGCGTTCGGCGATCGCCTCGCGCTCGCTATGGGCGACGCCGCGCAGTTCGAGCCCGAAGGCGACGTTGCGCATGACACTCGCCCAGGGCATCAGCGCGAAATCCTGGAAGACGAAGGCCCGCTCGGGGCCGGGCCCCTTGACCTCGCGCCCGTCGACGAAGACCTGGCCGCCAGTGGCCGGGATCAGGCCGGCGATGATCTTGAGCAGCGTGGTCTTGCCGCAGCCGGACGGCCCGAGCAGCGTCGTCAGCCGGCCCTCGGGAAAGTCCAGCGATATCCCACTGAGCGCTTCGATGCCGCCCGGATAGGTCTTGGAGACGCTCTTGACCTCGACGATCGGCCGCGTGGCGAGAGCGGGGGGAGGGAGCTCGGCCATGTGCCGCGCTGTGGCGTCTGCGACGTTCGGGGTCATGCGCGTCCCTCCGGCCGGAACAGGGTGACCTCGATCCGTTCCAGCAATTCGATGAACAGGACCGAGAAGGCGATGATGGCGAGAATGGCCGCGTACATTTTCGGATAGTCGGCGACCGACTGGCTGTAGGAGATCACGTCGCCGATGCCGGTCGGCGTGATCAGCAGTTCGGCGAGGATGATGCCGATGAAGGCGGCGGCGCAGCCAAGCCGCAGGCCAGCGAAGATCATCGGGCTCGCGGCCGGCAGGATGATGAGCCGGATGCTCTGGCTGCGGGTGGCGAGGAAGGAACGGCCCATTTCCAGCAGCGATTTCGGGGTGTTGCGGACCGCGCCGAGCGTATTCAGCACGATGACCGGCATCGCCATGATGCAGACGGTCATGATCTTGGCGGTGAGGCCGATGCCGTAGGCGAAGGTCAGGATCGGGATGAGCGCGGCCAGGGGGGCGGCCTGCGCGATGATGAAGAGCGGCGCGATCAGCCATTCCGAAGGCTCGTGCAGGCCCATCAGCACGCCAAGCGCGACGCCGAGCAGCACCGAGACGGCGAGGCCGATGGCGAGGGGGTAGAGCGTGATCAGGAAGGCCTTGAGGAGAGACCCGTCGGCGATGATCGCACCGAGCCCGCCCAGCGTTTCAAGAAAGGTCGGGAAGGCCGGGCTGAGCGGAATCCGGCCGGCATACTCCCAGAGCGCGAATGCCGCCGTGAAGGAAAGCAGACGCAGGACGAGCGGGTGGATCAGGATGTCGCGCCAGCGCCGGGCCGGAGTGTCGCGAAGGCGAGGGAGAGCGGTAGCAAGGTCGGAAATCTGCAAGGGAGGTCACTCCGCTTGAGGCCGCAGCTTGGTCGCATGCCGGATCGTGAGGACCCGGCATGCCGGTTGGCCGGTGAAGGCGAGGGGCGCTAGCCGCCGAGCGACTTGCGTGCCCGCTCGAGCGGCGCGAGATACCAGAAATCCTCGACCTTCAGTTCCGCCGCCGGCCCCTGCATCTGGCCTGCCTCGGTGTAGAACTCGAAATCGGCCTTCGCGATCTCGGCGTTGCCGCCGGCCGGCGCATAGACGCCTTCCTTGGTCGCCATCGTGTAGAATTTCGTGATGCCCTCGAGCACCTCCTTCGGCTGGTCGGCCATCAGCTTGCGCCTGGCTCGCTCCTGCTCGATCACAGCCGGATTGGCCGCCATCTCCTGCCAGAGCCGCAGGAATTCGGTGACGATGACGTCGACCTGTTGCTCGTTCTTCTTGATCCACTCGATCTGCCCGAACAGGGTCTCGTCGGAGGCGGGGGCGCTGACGCCGGGAAGGACATGGAAGCGGTCGCCGGCCTTCTCGAGCAGCATGTTCTTGTTGGCGAGATCGACGACGGTGGCCTTGATCTGCCCCTTCATCATTCCGATGATCCGGTTCTCGGACCCCGGCACATAGCTGCGCTCGCCGAACTGGATGCCCTCGCGCTTGGCGATGATGTTGCCGATCGCCTCCGTGCCCGTCGCGCGGGCATGGAAGGTGATCGGCTGGCCGTTCATGTCCTTCCAGGTCTTGTAGGACTTGTCGGCGACCGGGAAGAAGACGAGCCGGGTGCCCTGGAACAGCACGCGCAGCGGCGCCTTGCTCTTCTGGACGACGGCGTACGGCGTGCCGATGCCGAGATCGGCCTGGCCGTTGATCACGGCCTGGATGGCGAGATCCTCCTTCGAGAAATGCGTCACCTGATAGTCGACGCCCTTCTCCTTGGAGCGTTCGAGCGCGATCACCATGGCGAGCGTTTCGGTCGATAGGACGTCTCCCAGCGCCACGCGAACCTTGCTCTGTGCCTGCGCTGCCGGGCTGCCGCCCAGAAGGACGACGGTGGCCGCGATGGCGGCGGCGAACACGGTGGACAGCCTGCTTCCCAAGGGCTTCATGGTCTGACTCCTCCCAGAGTTCTGTTTGGTTTTTTTGAGCGATCTGGTCGCAACCAATTTTCTTTTGGGCAGTGTCAAATGGTAATTTGATCCTGTCAAGGCCGTGTTTTGGCCTAAAGAGAGCCGATATCGGCGAGCATGTGATGGGTTTGGCGAACCAATTGGCAAGATGGTTGCGTTGACGGAAAATCCGTGGGATCAAGGGGCATCACTCGCCGCCGGTTACGCATGATGGATCAGAAAGTCGCCGCTCCCACCGATGCTGCCCTCTCGGGGGTGCTGACCCAGCTCTACGGGTTTCTGGCGGCTGCCCGGCTGCCCGATGACGGGCGCCTGCCGCCGGAGCGGGAGCTCGCCGAACTTCTCGGCGTCAAGCGCACCGAATTGCGCAAAGGGCTGGCTGCGCTCGAGCGCGAGGGGCAGCTCTGGCGCCATGTCGGCAAGGGTACTTTCGTCGGGCCAAGGCCGCCGCAACTGGCGGACATCTCGGATCTCGCGCAGCGCTGCAATCCGATCCAGGTGATGAAGGCGCGCATAGCTCTCGAGCCGGAGCTGGCACGCCTTGCCGCGGTCAACGCGACTGCGGCTGAAATCGGAACGCTGGCAGAACTGAACGCGGCCTGCCGCGCCTCCGCGACTTGGCGGGAATACGAGGCCTATGACGCGCGTTTCCACCACGAGATCGCCGAGGCTGCGCACAACCCGATCCTGCTCGCGCTTTTCGAAACGCTGAACGCAGTGCGTCGCGCCGTTACCTGGGGGCGGCCTCGACCGAGCCTGAGCAGCCCACCCGCCGACCACCACAGCTTCGACGACCATGCCCGGATCGTCGACGCCATCGCCCACCGCGAACCCGCAGCGGCGGCCGAGGCGGTGAGGCGCCACCTGCAGAATGTGGAGGACCGGCTGATCGGGCGTTCGCCCTGAGGCCTGGCTTCAGCAGGAGCCTTCTCAATTCAGCGGAAGGCCTGCGCTGTTAGCCGGTGCATCTGCTTGGCGCGCGAGTACGCCGCGCCTCGCCCGATCTCGCTTCGCGTCGTCCTGTCGCCGAGGATTGCCACGAGGTCCTCCTTCGTGGCGCGATGCTTAAGTCAGGCGCAGATCGGCTTCGGCGGCTGCGGAGCGACGCTCTCGAGAGCGGGCTCAGATGATCTTGTCGACGATCTTGTCGACGAAGGCGGGAACGCTGTCCTGGAAGTTGTGCATGGAGCGGCCACCGACCTGATCGGCGTCCATGAACATCCCGACTCCCTTTGCAGCGTAGTGGATGCCCGTCTTCACCCCCGAGGCCACGAGATCCACAGCGCCCGTGATCAGCCCGCCGCCGCTGACGGCGTCGAGGACATCGTCGCTCAGCGGCGCGCCGCGCTCGGAGACGTGGGAGGAGGCGATGTTGAAACCGGTGGTCATGACGATGTCCTTCGTTCGATGCTGGAAGCCGATCCCGGGACACTCCGTCCGCTTCCTGATGAAACGAGGTTAGGTCGTGCCAGCTGACATGAACCTTACAGACGGAACTCGTCCGATCTTTCTTGGCCCGGAGGCTCAATCATCGGCTCAGAGTCCAAAGCCCGTGTACGACAGGGGCACGCCGGGTGCTGACGGCTCCGACTCGATATCTGAGCTTTCGGCGGAGACGGCTTTTGGTCGGGAACCGATCTCGCCTGAAAGCCGCTGTCCGCTTTCGGGCGAAGCGCCAAGGTCGGCTTGTCGCTCACTGCCGGTGGATTGACCTGGGTGACCGGCCTTGCTCAATTCGCTCGGGCTCGCGCGAATCTGAGCAGGCATGGCCTTCGGCGTCTTCATTCATCGGCACGATTCGATCTATCGGGACAGTCCGGCCGAACATTATCAGTTCCCGCGTCAGTATCTCGGCCGCGTCCAGGCCTGCGTCGGCGACTGGATCATCTATTACGAGCCGCGCAAGGTGGCCGGCACGCGTGGCTACTTTGCAGTGGCCAAGGTCCAGCAGGTGATCGCCGATCAGGGCGCGCCGGACATGTACATCGCCATCATCGAGCCCGGCAGCTATCTCGACTTCGCCAATCCGGTTCCCTTCACGGATGCTCAGGGCGTGATCGAGCGCGGCGTACTGAATGAGGACGGGCGCATCTCTGGACGCGCTCAGGCGGCGGTCCGACCGCTCTCACCAGCCGACTTTCACCGTATCACCAGCCTCGGCTTGGACGACGAGGCTCCGCTGTTGCCGCGCGTTGATGCGGGTGCGGCATCGAACGGCTTCGCGGAAGAACAGGCGCCGTTTGTGTTCGAGCAGGATCGCGAGCGGGCGACATTCTTGGCCTCCCGGATCGTCCGCGACCGTGTCTTTCGCCGCGTCGTTCTGCGCGCTTACGACGAACGCTGCGCGATCACCGGCCTGAAGCTCATCAACGGCGGCGGCCGGGCGGAAGTCGATGCGGCTCACATCCGTCCCGTCGAGAGGAAAGGGCCTGACATCGTCAGCAACGGAATCGCGTTGTCAGGCACCGCGCACTGGATGTTCGATCGCGGTCTGATCAGCCTGTCTGACGATCTCGACATCCTGATCTCCCGGCAGGCGAACGACCCCGATGGAATACGCAGCTTCATAAACAGGACAGGGCGAGCACTACCGCCTGTGCGAGCTCACGACCGTCCGCACCCGCATTTCCTGCGGTGGCACCGAGAGAATTGCTTCAAGCAGTGAGGGTGGCGGGAGCGCGCCCAGGCGACCTGTGTGCGCCTGAGCCGTGCTTGCAACCGCAGGTAACCACGGGCTTTCGGAACTGTTCAGAATTGGTGCCGAGCCGCCCAGGCCAGAAAAGCAAAAAGCGCCGGGAAACCCGACGCTTGCATGCTTCTCTTAACTTGAGATTGTCTGGAGCGGGCGAAGGGATTCGAACCCTCGACCCCAACCTTGGCAAGCGATTTATCCTTCAGTTCCAATATCTTGAGAGCATTCACGGCTGGCGTTTCTGACGGCAGCGCTGCGCCTGAGTTCAAATTGAACGGGTACGCCAAACTCGTAGGCTTTCGCCGATCTCGAAGACCCGCGAACCGCTCAAACTGCAACCGCCGTGTAACCCTGCCGATTATCGCTCGATTTCCCATCCAATTGTGGCGAGGCGCCCCGCATGTTTCCGTTCTCAGAGAGATCAACGCAGTTGAAGGAAACACGCTGTGGAATCCCAAGAAAGCGAGAAGCTGATCACCCTGAAACAAGCATCCGAAGTGCTCGGACTGCCTCTCTTCAAATTTTACCGAGCAGCCAAGGCGAGACAAATTCCGACCTGCACGCTCTTCAACTCACGAAAGTACGTCAAACTCCGTGAGATTAGCGAAATTATCGAGAAGAGCAGGACATCGCTAGAGGCCTGAGCGAGTCGGTGGACTTCTTTCGGGTCTGTGGTCTCGCGAAAACTAGATTGAGACGCCACCCTGACAGCGATTCGTCTGCTGTCATTGGGTGCCGACATGCCTTCCCACCTGACCCGCCGCCAGCTCTATGACATGATCTGGTCCCACGAGATGACGCAGGTTGTCGCGCATCTGGGCATCTCTGAATGGCAAATTCGACAGATCTGCGAGAGTCACCGCGTACCCTTGCCGACGGCCGCGTTCTGGCGGGATAGGGCCGCCGGCCGACGGGCCAAGCAGGCGATCTTCACGTCGACAATGAATGCGGCGCTGGAGTTGATCACATACAACCCGACCAGCCCGTCGGAACCGCTCGCAGCTATCGAAGCGCCGCCTGCTGCCGTAGCGAAGCCGGCTACCCCAAAACGCGCGCCTACCGCCCGAAGCCCGGTCATCCCGGTCGAATGGTGTGAGGTTGAAAGGCCGCACCAGCTTTTGGCTGCAACTGCGAAGGCTCTGCGCTCAGCGAAACCCGATCAGCATGGGATTGTCGTGGTTGGCGCTGAACAGATACCGGCAATGTCGCTCGCGCAGGCTTCCGTCGAGCGGGCAGTTTTTATTCTGGACGGCCTGTTCCAGCGCCTGATCGCGCAAGACATCACCGGCACCCTGTCTCGTCAGCACTTTCAAATTTCCCGTGGCGAGGATCACGTGGAGTTCAAGTTCTCAGAAAAAATCGCACAGCGAGAGCACGAACCGACCCTATCGGAACTTCAGGCCGAAGCTCGTCGCATACGAAACGGCGGCAGCAATTCCGACTGGTATTGGAGCAAGGCCTATCCGCAGTTCGACTTGGTTCCGACGGGTATTTTGAGATTGTCCATCATTTCGTACGGCGGCATGGGTCGTCGCAAAAATTGGCAGGACGGAAAGCGCAACTCCCTCGAAACACAGGTCGCCGGCATAGCAGAGGTGATTGCGGACTGGCTTGAAGGCGAGCGGCAGTCACGGCTTGAGCGGGAACGCCAATCGCGGCTTTGGCGCCGAGCCGATGAAAACCGGCAACTGGCCGCTGCTCGCAAAAGGCGAGAAGATGAACGCGACGCCCTCATAGTGGAGATTGTTCAACTTCAGGCCAAGGCCCGCGACCTCAGCGCTTGGATCGACTGGGCCGCGCCGATCGACGATCCGGAAACGAAACGCATGCTGGAGTGGGCTCGCAAGCGCCTTGCGTCTATCGAGCGCGCCGTAAACCCGGCAAGATTCGGCGATTGGATACGGGAGAAGAAGCTATTCCCCGAAGTCGATCCGTTCGCGCCGCTGCCGAGTGATCCGGACCTCGAAACGGGCACTTAAGCGTCGCTGGCATACTGCCGTCATATGTCCGTGACGTCCCAGGCGTGCATACCCGCATACTCCGCATGCGGCAGCTACGCGGGCGCATGCACGCGGGACGCTCGACTCCTACCCTTTCTCATCCCGCAGCCCTCCCGTAGCCTAGCGGCAAACGCTGTCGGTCCGGCAATCGTCGAAGGAAACGTCATGATTCAGGATGATTTGACGACGCCTCCTCGCGATGAGGACCATTTTTGGGAGATGGCCGAGGAGAATTGGAGGCACGCGGCAGCGACGCTGCATCTCCACCTTCAATCGCGAGAAGAGGCCTTGTTGGCTGATCGGTATGCGGATCAATCCGTGTCATGCATCCGCTATCGAGAGACCGATCACGATTGTCGGGAGAGGTACTACGACCTGGGTCGGGGCCTTCTTGATCGCGTCGGGGGACTCATCGAAGAGCGCAAACTCACCCCAGAGTTTATCCAACTATGGGGCGTGCTGATGTTTAGCTTCGGCCATACCGTCAACTATCAGTGGGATGACAGTCCGGTTTTGGTGGCGGCAAAAGCCGCAGCAGCGAGCGCGCGCCGAAGAAATATGATCCCTCAGAGGCGATGGCTAGCGCACGTTCTTTACCCGAAAGCGAAGATCCGCGGGAAGCGTCGCGATGCTGAAGCCTATGCAATCGATTTGATCGAGCGTGTCATCAAACAACGGGGTGTCGATGGCTTTCCCGCCAGTTGGTTCAAATCGATGCTCCGCAAAGAGGATAGCAAGGATGTGGCGCTGAAGACGCCGTTCGATCAGCACAACTTCAGCGTGAAAGAAATGCGCTATGCTCGCACCCTCGGGAGGTCCGGGCTTCCTCCCATCGAAAGGAAGTTCCTACTGAGCGGCAAACTTGGATAAGTCACCCGTCGCTTGTGTTCAGGTTCGTCTCGCCGGCACCAATCGGTGCAGCAACGGAGACGAAAGATGGAACAAGCTATTGATCACCCCCCTGATCGCCTGAGCACATACAAACAGGCCGCTGACGCGCTCGGCCTGCCCTATTTCAAGATCCAGCGCGCTGCGGCACGCGGAGAATTGCCGACCTATTCCCTGCTGAACGGTCGGAAGTACGTGAAGCTGCGCGACATCGAAGCGCGTATCCGCGTCCACAACTAGCTCCCTCCAAAAAATTTGCACTCCCTGCCGTGGAAGCAACAGCTTCTGCGATCGGGATCGCTTACCCGGAAGGCATTTCCCGTGAACGACGACGAATTTCTGCCATCGCCTGAAGACCTCATGACTCCGGAAGAGCTTATGGCCCTGCCGGGCTATGTCAGGCCAATGAATGAGGTTCTGGAAGAGGCAAAAAGGCGTACCGCTGTCTACTACTCGCGCGGCTTCGCAATAATAGAGCCAAATAAGCCGGATGATGACGTGATCATCGTGATTTCCCGGCGCCGCTGAACGCTAAAGACTTCGCCCCGGTCACAGGGGCGAAGCTCCTCCGGTAGGCCGCTACCGACACCCTTCCGTCCTCTGCCGCCTTGCAACCGTCGCTCCTCGAGCGTGCGGGCGGCCTCATATTGGATTTTCAGATGGTTATCCGCGAACCCAAGACCTACGGCGATGCTGAGCCGCGCTATCGTGTGAAGAACATGGTTGTTGTCCCCCTCGCCGGTAAAGGCGAAAACCTCCGAGGGTGGGCAGATCGCTTCCCGAGCCAGGAGGAGATCGCCAAGCGTCACCGCCTGCGTGCCAACTTCGCCTTCGGCCTCCTCTCGGGCACGAGAGTGGGCGACGATGTACAGCTGGGCTTCTTCGATATCGATCACAACGGTGCAGTCGCGTTCGTCCGAGCGATGATCGGCACGCCCGTCGTCGAGAAGGTTGGCTCCAAGGGTGCGACGTTTTTTGTCCGCCTTTCGCAGGAGACCAAAAGCAGCAAGACCAAGCGCCCCGGCGACAACCACCCGGTGTTCGAGGTCATGGCCAACACCGGTATGACCGTGATGCCGGAATCTCCCCATCCGTCCGGTGCTCGATACCGCTGGATTGGCAAGTCGTTGCTGGCGGTCGATCTGACCGATCTGCCCTTCGTCGACCAGGGCGCAATCGATGTGATCAAGGCTGTGCTCCAGCACGAGCACGCTTGGCAGATCATCGAAGGTGGCCCGAGCGTCGCGGGACACGAGCCGATGCTGACGCTCACGGCTTGCGGCATCGCCAGTATGATGGACGATCTGCCTCGGCTCGCCAACGCGCTCGGCGAGCTCTTCCAGCCGGGCTATTCCGGCAACACCAAGGGCGAGACTCTCGGCATGCTGGAGTCCGCACGGGCGAAACAGCTCGGCCGGAGGCTCCTCTCGCGCGCTGAGTATGACCCGGGAGAATTCGGGCCGCGGCCCTTGGGCTTCACGGCTGATGGTAGCTATGCGCTGTTGGACCCGGCGCGTCAGATCATCGTCGTCCCTTCCTCTCAGCAGCTGCTCTCGATGCAGTGGCAGATCGGGCTGGCCCCCTCTGAATTCTGGGCAGAGCGCTTCCCGGCCAAGAAGGCAGCGTACAATTCCATGGCGGCGGGCGAGGCGCTGATCGCAGCCGCTCGAAAGAAAGGCCCGTTCAAACCCGATCGGGTTCGTGGGCGTGGCGTCTGGCGCGAAGGAGACGAGATCATCGTCAACTTTGGGCATCCTATTGTCAGCAAGCGGTACCATTACCTCTGCTTCATGCCGATTGAACTGAAGGCAGACGGCTCTTTCGATGCGAGGCGGCTGCTGCGGCTTCTGGAAGCTTTCAACTGGCGCGATGTTAAGGACGCCATGCTGATGCTTGGATGGCTAGCCCTGGCGCCGATCTGCGGTGCTTTGGACTGGCGTACGCATGCGTTCGTTTTTGGCCCGGCGCGCTCAGGCAAGACGACCTTGCATCACATCGCTGCTGCGCTGCTGGAACCGGTCGCCGTCAAAGCCGATGGCCAGAGTACCGAGGCTGGCATTCGCCAAGCGCTCGGGCCGGACAGCCTCCCAGTGATGCTCGACGAATTCGAGAGCGATCAGCATGCTCATAAACTTCAAGCGGTGCTCCGACTGGCCCGCAGTGCATCATCAGCCAACACGCCGGTCCTGAGGGGCACACCCGAGGGCAAGGCGATACAGTTCAACCTCCGGACGACTTTCTTGTTCGCAGCCATCAATCCACGCGGAATGTCGCAGGCGGACCAGAGCCGGATCGTCATGCTCGAATTGCTCATGCACGACAACAGCTCGGAGAAAGCACGTTTCATCCTGTCTGAAGAGGCACATTTCCGCAGCTTGGGCGATGCGTGGTGCAGCTACATGGTGGCTCGAGCAGCGGATGTCGTCACAGCGATCGACAAACTGGAGCAACTGATTCCGTCGGGTGACCGTCGCCATCGTCAGAACATGGCGACGCTTCTTGGGGCAGGCTTCATTGCCCTCCATGCCCGCGTTCCGACCGATGAGGAAGCTGCCGGGCTGGCCCAGGAATTCGCGTCGCTCGTCGAACGACACGCCGAGGAGATCGAGCGCGACGACGCCCAAGAATGCCTCGATCACCTGTTCGCTCAGGTCCACGATGCCAACACGCTGGGCATGTGGGTGGCCGAAGCGCGCGCCGAAATGGTTGGAAAGCTCAGCCACGGAAATGCCGAGCATATCCTCGATCTCTCGGATATGCGTCTGTACGACAAGCAGGATGGGACCGGGCTTGTCATCCGCCACGGCTCGCCGGCGATCGACAAGCTGTTCCGCGGGACTCGCTGGGCCGATGGCGCTTGGCAGCGTGCGCTGAGGAAACTCGACGGCGCATTCGTTCCGCAGAACCCGGTGCAATTTCGTTCGGCTAAGGCGAAGGCGCGCGGCATCGGTATCCCCGTGCAGTACCTGCCCGAGCAACTGCCCGACGACAAAACGTGAGGTACCGGACGGACGGACGACCCATAGGGGTATAGGGGGAAGGATATATGGTGTGTGGCCCAGCGCCGCGCAGCCCAGCCACCCGCCCCCTATGCCGGTGCCTATGAGGGCGTCCGTCCGTCCGCCCACTGCGATTTCAACCTCGGCGAGGCAATAATGCGATGTATCGCGAGCCCCGCCGAGACGACGTCTGAGCGTATCCCAGAATTTTGCGGTTACGATCGTGGTTTCAATTCGAGTGCTCTGGAGATATCCGGCACCCGATGATTAATTGTGCGGGTTCCTTCGCCGTGATTTTCTGAGCGTTTTTTCTCTTGAGGATGAGGCGATGTTCAGAGCGAACATTACGAAGAGGGTGCGCAAGCGCAAGCTGAAGTCCGGCGAGGTCGTGAAGCATCTGCGTTATGTGCTGAATTACCGCGAGCCGATCTCGGGTGATCGCCGCCAGGAGTTCTACGAGACGCTGAAGGCGGCCGAGGCCCGCCGCAACGATCTCACCGCCAAGGTGATGTCGGACAGTTACGCCGACGAGCGGAAGGCGCCGACGGTCGGGCAGGCGGTCGATCATTGGCTCGCCGATCGCGACGGCAAAGTGAAGGCAAACACGCTGGCGGGCTACAAGGTCGTCGTCGAGCACATCCGCGGGCCGTACTTCGACGGCTCGGCCAAGGACAAGCTGGCCTGGAGGGCCTCCGGCAAGCTGCCGAAAAGCTGCCGCCTCGTCCCGATGCTCGGCGAGATCAAGACCAGCGAGCTGACCACGGCTCGCATCCGCGCGTGGCACCGCGAGCTGACGGCGTTGTCCGGCCAGTACACGGCTAACCGGGCGAAGTCGCATCTGATCTCAATCCTCGGGTTGAACGAGGAGGATTTCCGGGTGCGGGCGCCGTCGATGCCGCGCGGCCTTGGCCGCAACCGCGTGAAGGCGAAGAAGGTGATCCTGACACCCGTCGAGATCGGCAAACTGGTCGAGGCGGCCCGCAACGATCCCGAGCATGGGCTCTACTACGCTTTCCCATTTCTCGCGGGCACGCGGCCGTCGGAACAGCTCGGGCTGCTGTGGGACGATGTCGACTTCGATGTGAACGTCGTTCGCATCCGCCGCATCCAGGAGCGCGACGGCTCGCTGACCAACATGACGAAGACTGAGGCCGGAACGCGCGACATCCCGATGAGTGCGGTCCTGCGCGCGCTGCTGCTGGAATGGCGGGTGCGGTGTCCTCGGTTGGGCAAGGCCCTGCACCGGGTCTTCCCCGGTCCCGGCCGGCTCCAGCCCTGGCCGAGCCTACAGCGCAGGGGTGGCGGTGGGCCGCTGCTCTACCAGAATTACCGGAGCCGCTATTGGGAGCCGGTGTTCGAGAAGCTAGACCTGCCCTATGTCACGCCGCACTCAGCCCGGCATTCCTTCATCTCGACGCTGCAGGCCGAGGGGATCGAAGTCGGCCTCGTCGCCAAGCTTGCCGGCCATGCCAACGCTACCGTCACGCTTGGCCATTACACCCAAGCGGTTCGCGGCGGGGAGGCGGCGGCCGCGGCGCTCGACCGTGCCTACGCAGCGGCCAGGTAGAACGCGCCGAGATACAGGTAGAACGCGCTCGCGCACGCGGGCGATGATCAGCGGGGAGGGTGGTCGCACGGCCGCTGCTCCCCGTCGTCATTTGTGCTGGCCGTCGGTGTTGTTGGCGTCGCTGCAATCTTGCGTCGGACGCAGCATCAGCCTGCTTCTCCAAAAATTATGCGAGGCGTACCGGCGTGTTTCCATCGTCTTGAGAACACGATGGAGACGACATCATGGACCAGTACCGCATCATCGATCTGCGCAGCCAGGCCCTAACCATCGTCACGCTCGAGCAGGCGGCAGAACTCGCCGAAATCGACGCCGACGAGATCCTGTGGGCGATCGAGGCCGCGGGCATCTGCGAGACCGACCTGCACGTCATCGCCGCCGTGGATGAACCCGCCACGCTCTGATGCGCGGCGCGCTCCACGATCGCATCGTCGCCCGCCTCATCGCGGAGCGGCGATCGCGGCGTCTCACCCAAGCTCAGCTCGCCGTGCGTCTCGGCCGCTCGACCAGCTGCGTCTTCCGCTACGAAGCCGGCGCGCGCTACATCGACATTGCCGAATTCATCGCCATCGCCCGCGCGCTCGACGTCGATCCGCTCGAGCTTCTGCGGCAGGCCGAAGCGGACGGCTGAGGGCTGGTGCAGTGCGCGGCGGCTATAGCTATAGCGGCCCGGGGCGGCGCAGCCGCGGGGTATGGCCAGGAGCGCCAGGGCTGGGCCACGCCGGGGGCACGCGCTGGGTGCGGCCTGCCCAGCACGCAGTAGAAACAAGCGCGCGACGCGCTCCGCGGCAGAGCCTTCGCGACCTCCCCCCCCATCTTCCTAGTGTTGAAGCCAAGGCCGGAGGACCCGTCTGGCAACCGCGCAGGTCTGCGGTCGGTACTATGGCATGGTGGTGGTCAGCAGCAGTGCCGACGCAGCTCCTCCACCTGAAGGAGAAATTCTCGTCAGCTAACGCAATACGGTAGCGGCAAATGCGTCGAGCTGCCCGGCGGAGTTGAACGATCGGCTGACGAAATGAGGCGCCATGACCACTCGCGTGGAGCGCCAATCGAAAATCTCAATAGGTTGTCCTGACTGAGGCGCCGCGCCGAAAATCCCGCGATAATAGCCCCAGTGGGCTTTGCCGTAGCAGACGATTAGCTCGCGAGGGTGGGCTTCGAACAGGTCGCGCAGCATAGCCTGCCGCCGCGGTGCCATCCTCTCCAGATACTCGCGGCGCGTCCTAAAGCGCGGCTCGTATATCTTTGGCCAGCCTGTCGCGTTCTGGCAGGGATAGGGCATCAATTCAGCAACAAGTGTATCGCCGCTGTGCTTGCCTAGTCGCTCCCGCTGATATGCGAGGCGCTGGGCCGGCGTAGGACATTCGACGCCCTCGCGCCTGAGCATCAGGTGACACATTTTGCTCCAGGTCCGCTGCGTTGCCCCCTTGCGAGAGATCTCGCCGTACTGCCCTGAAAAAGATCGCCCCAGCAGATCGGGCAGAAGTTTCGCGTTGTCCGCGCCCTCTTCCATCCCCAAGAACACAACCGGCGCATCGGCACGTCCGTATCCAATGAACTGCTCGATTCGGTCCCACGCGATCGCGCGCTCGTCCGGCCCCGTAATGTCCTGCAGCAATGCCCAGCCCCCCAGTTGACACCACTGGGCCAGAATTTCCGATCTATGTAAATCAGGCGGCCGAACCGTCCGGGGAGCTTGGTGCCAGCGCGTGGTTCGCGCTGGCTCGAGATCGATCCGTGCCAGCTTCTGCGGCAGGCCGAAGCGGAGGGCTGAGGCGCTGGTGTAGCGCGCGGCGGCTATAGCTATAGCGGCCCACCCGCCCGCTGACGCGCGGGTACGTAACCCGGCCCGAGGTGCGGCCATGCCGACCGGCAGGGTGCGCCGACCGGGCACCGTAGAACCACATCGCCGGCTCTCCGGGGAACCCTACTTCGCAACTCCCCCATCTATCCAGTGTCGAAGCGAGCGCGATGGGACCCGTTAGACAGCCGCAAGCCTCTCCGAACCTGTACTATGTGACACTCACCTTGCTACGGGAAGGACGTCGCGAGAAAGTTCTAAACAGGTCAGTCGACGTTTAATTTGTATACCGGCATATCGGCCTGGCGTTAGAAGCTGCCGCGAGGCACAAGAAAGCGATTCGAGGAGACGCAGCTAATGATCGTGTCGCTTGAGACGATGTATCTGTTGGATCAGGTCGTTAAAAATATCGGAGCAATCGGATCGTCGCTGACACGCACAAAATTAAGTCGATTGCTAGATAAGGATCATAAAGAATTACACGGAGCGCTTGAATACGGTTGCGAGAAAAAAATACTGGAATGGCAAGAAGGTAATTGGTACGTTCTAAAAAAGAACTTTGTAATTGCAGAAGATGCGTTTTACGGCGCGGCGGAATCTGGGCTCAAGAAATTATGGCAAGGCGAGTATTTTCACGAAAACGAATTCTATATCGAAAACACTTCACGAAAAGACTCTAAAATCGTCGGAAGGTGGACGAGGCCAGATCTTACTCTGATATCTCATAAGAAATTTCCCTGGACTATCGGGCGAGAATTTGATGTCGTTACTTTTGAAGTAAAACGGCCGGATAGTTGCAACGTTCTAGCCGTTTTTGAGGCGTTGTCGCACGCCTCTGCCGCTACGAAAGCTTATGCGGTTTTTCCAGTTGATCATGCGTCGTGGAGAAAAGAGAACCCGGCTCAGGAAGCGCGGGTTCTCGATGAATGCTCCCGCCATGGGATAGGACTAATCTTGATTGAAGATGTGTATGTGGCGCCGCGCGCTGTTCATTTGATAAAAGCGCAGAAGCGCGAGATTGATCATGAGAGGTGCAGCGAATTTATCGGTGCTGTGATGTCCGATGCTGGAAAGAGCAGGCTTTCTGAGTGGAAATAGCGCTGACCTTTGCAGCTCGCTAATGCCGAGTTGCGGCGCGCCTCGTACCATCAGAACGATAGGCAGTTCACGACGCCGTTGGTGTTGGTGCAGCGGGTGAGAGTGGGCGACGATGCCGCCTGACGGCGGTTGAACTCGCTGTTCCCGCGCTCCAGTTCTATCGCGAGCCGCGCCTTCGCCTCAGCATCGCTCATCTGGCCAGAGCGCACACTCTGCGCCAGCAGATCGCCGACTGCGAGATAGCGGACGCCGAGGTCGTTATTCATCTGACCGGCGGTTCCGGCCGCGACGCGGCCGCGAATGCAATCCCACATGGGTAGGTACGAAGCGGACTGCGCGGAGCATTTCGACTGCGCGTCGACGAGGCCAACGCAGCCAGACAAGGCGATGCCGGACATCAGCACGGCGGTGAGGGTGGTGAGTTTCATTCAGGAAGGCTCCTCAAGGCAAAAACCGGTACCGAAACACGCCGAAAATCCGCGCACAATCATCGGCTTGCAGGTACGATCAGCTGCGCGTTCAGGAAGCTCGGATCGGCCGTTTCGCGGACGTGTCGAGCGGCCGCTGATAGGGCAGGGCGATGTCGTGGCTGGATCGCCAGC
The DNA here is from genome assembly GCF_032464875.1 of Allobosea rubneri. Classification (NCBI taxonomy): domain Bacteria; kingdom Pseudomonadati; phylum Pseudomonadota; class Alphaproteobacteria; order Hyphomicrobiales; family Alloboseaceae; genus Allobosea; species Allobosea rubneri. Next base: position 6,953 of record NZ_JAWDID010000056.1, on the reverse strand, counting down.
ATGAACACGACATGCGAGGTCCGGATCGCCCAGATTTCGGCATTGGAGGCGACGCGTCGGAGATCATCCGCGACATCACGAATAAAGCGCTCGCGCTCCTTGCGCTGGAAGTGCTGATAGATCAGCAGCGAGTGACCGGCGCGGTAGGTCGCTGTCAGCTCGTCGCGATAAACGTACTTCGAGGAGTTGCGTCTGCCCTTGGCGGCCGAACCAACCTCGATGCCGTTGTCGGGATCGAAGAAGATTAGATCGGCATTGGCCAGAGCCGCGCTCGCTTGCTTGAACCAGAGTTGCCGCTCGAACAGCGGCTCGGGCACGATCGTGTTGACGAAGACGGCCCCCGGCAGGGTCTCGCTGCCTTCAATCAGGATTAGTCGGCGAGCGTCAGGCTCGCTTCGCACCCGGCGCAGCAGCGCGAACAGCTCGGAATCATGACGCTCCTGCTGGGGCTGATCGAGATAACTGAGCTTATTGCCGTCGCTGCGCTCGTCATTTGGCGTCAGCATCCAGCAGACGCCGAGTTTCAGGCCTGATCGGCCGAGCAGCCGCAGCAGGGCATATTTTCGATAGTCGTTGACGTCGCCAACGTACTGCTCTTTCACGCCTCGTCCCCCGAATCGCAACTTTGGGGTGCAGCATGATCTAATACTCCATTTTGGGGTATTCGAAATTCGGGTTGAATTGGACGGCCGGTTTCATCGCTTCAGGCGCCGGCTTTGGCTTCAACCCAACCCGATCTCTACAAGGCCCTGCTCCAGGCGCTTATCCAGGCGCGCAAGGACGCCGGCATCACGCAGGTCCAGCTCGCAGCGCGCGTCGGCCGCCGACAGACTTTCGTGTCGAAGTACGAAACTGAGGAGCGGCGGCTCGATGTGGCCGAGTACATCGCCATTGCGAGGGCGATCGGCGCGGAGCCATTCGAGCTAATGCGGGTGGCGGAAAGCTACGAGCCAAGCTGATTATGGGGCAGGATCGCGAGACGGGCGCAGCTGGTAATGCCTATGGGCATCGGATAGGCAAAGCCATCGCGGCGTTGCTACAGCTGGAGAAGCTTTCCGACCGCTCCAACGAGGTGAGGTGGCGAGGCGGCTCTGCCGTCATCAAATGCTGCGGGCCGCATACCAAATCATTCGGCGTCACCAAAAAAATGCTGGAGCGAATTGACGCCGTTCTTATTGCTTGCGAGGACGACAGCGGAAATATCGAGCTCATCGAGCTTGCTGTCGATCGGTTTCGTGAGGGCATGACCGATAGCCGTAGTTCGAGCGCCGCCCGCTGCGCGACACGTGATGGCAGAGATATCCGGCGCTCCTAATAGAAGATGAGGGATGGTGGGCGGCATATCGGCGTCGCAGCCTCCAATCTGTTTGTCGCACGCGCCGCTCTCGCGTAAGAGCGGGGCGGCCGCACAGTTGGATGATCCGCCCTTGCTGCCAGTCAGGAAAGAACGAAATTGGTGCAAAAGCGCGTTCTTATTACCGATGTCGACAACACCCTGCTCGATTGGCAGGATCTTTGGTATCAGACCTTTTCGGCGATGATGGACACGGTGCTCGATATTTCTGGCGTCGATCCCGAGACGCTCTACGCTGAAGCCAGCGTGATCCATCAGAAATACGGCACCAGCGAATATTCGCACCTGCTCGAAGAACTGCCGTCGCTCCGCGCGCGCTATGGCGATGACATCCTGACCGTGATGTCGCCGGCGATCGGTGCCTTTCGCGAGACGCGCCGACGCGTGCTCGCACTCTATCCGACCGTCGCGGACACGCTGACCTCGTTGAAAAAGAAGGGAGTTCGGATCGCCGCCTTCACCGAGTCCAAGGCTTTTTACACCAACTATCGCTTCCGCAAGCTCGGGCTCGATGGCCTAGTCGACGTCCTTTATTCGCCCGAGGATCACAGCGTTCCGAACGAGACGGTCGCGACGCGGCACTATGATGCCGACAGTTACGCTTTCAAGCATACTGTCCATCACTACACGCCTGCGGGAGAGGTGAAGCCCAACCCCGCGATTTTGCTCGATATCGTCAAGGACCTCGGTGTCTCGATTAATGAGGTGGTCTATGTAGGCGACAATCCGCTTAAGGACGTCCTCATGGCGCAGGAAGCCGGCGTCACTGATGTCCACGCCGCTTACGGTTCCAGCCAGTACAAGCCCGAATATGAGCTTCTGCGTAAAGTCACACATTGGACGCCCGAAATGGTGGAGCGAGAGCGCGCCGCACTCAAGCCCGGCAGTGTCACACCCAGCTATGTGCTGACCGAAAATTTTGCCCAGATCCTGCCGCTGTTCGAGATGTCCTGATGGCTGATCCCGATACCGAGACGACATCTTCGCCCGCGCCAGCGCTGCCGCCGACGCCGACCCCAGCGCCACCGCTCGGGACTGGACAGATCGAAATCTGGAAGAAGATCGTCGACGTGCAGCAGCACTTCAACGACCTTGAGCTGCGCATCCGCAACTTCGCGCTGATTGTCACCGGCGCGTTCCTCGGCCTTGGCGGCTATGCGATCAAGGATGCCGGCGTCGTCAAACTGTTCGGGCTGGAGGTGTCGATTGCCGGTTTGGTGGTGGTGTCAGCGATCTTCCCCCTCGCGGCCTTCTACTTCATGGACCGGCTCTGGTATCACCGACTGCTCAACGGCTCGGTCTACGCCGGCATAGAGGCGGAAACGGCACTCAAGGATCTCGGCTACAAGGTCGACCTTGGCTCCAAGATCAAGGAACATAGTCCGTTCAAACTGTGGTTCAGCAGGGAGAGAATGATCCGGTCAGCGACCAAAATGGACCTGTTTTACGCGATCCTGGCAGGGTCGCTGTTGCTGGTCGCTGGCTTTCTCGGGTTCGGGATCCGGCCGCAGGCGGTGGTGGACAGAACGCCACCGGCCATCGTCGCGCCACCGGCAGCTCATCAGACGACCAATGCTGCATCATCCGCGGTCCCCGCCAACACGTCGGCGCCCGCATTGCCAGCAACCCAGCCGACCGTTGCGGGCGGGCCGTCCAACGTGGTTGAACCGAGCGTCGGAAATTCCCAGACCGGTAAATAAAATCGGCGGCGCCGTGATTATTTAGTAGTCAGCTAGTTGCAGAAGCTGCAGTCATCCCGCGAATCGGATACCGTGCAGTCAAATCAAGAGGGCGGGTCGACTTGAAGCCTTTTATAAAGTGGGCGGGAGGGAAACGCTGGCTGCTCAACGACCCCAGCTTCGGTCTGCCAAGCTTTGACGGGCGGTACATCGAACCGTTTCTAGGCGGCGGCGCGGTATTCTTTCACCTTGCTCCGGCGCAGGCAATCCTGTCTGACGTGAATGATCGCTTGATCGCCACCTATCGTTCAATCCGCGACGATTGGGAGCCGGTTCAGGCCTGCCTGTCCGAATATGATCAGAAGCATTCAAAAGATTTTTACTATGAGGAACGAGCGCGCCGGCACGCAGAGCCCTATCGTCAAGCGGCTCAGTTTCTTTACCTCAATCGCACGTGCTTCAACGGTCTCTACCGCGAGAACCTCAGGGGGCAGTTTAACGTACCGCTGGGCTCGAAAGTTCAGGTGACGCTGGCCGACGATGATTTCCAGAAGGCAAGCGAATTGCTGGCGCGGGCCGACCTGCGGACGAGCGACTTCGAGCCCGTTGTCGACGAGGCCCGAGAAGGCGATCTGTTGTTCCTCGATCCGCCCTACACCACCGCCCACAATTGCAACGGCTTCGTGAAGTACAATCAGAAGATCTTCACCTGGGATGACCAGAAGCGCCTCATGAACGCGGTCAGCGGGGCCAAGCGACGCGGGGCAAAGGTCGTGCTGACCAATGCCGACCACGCGAGCATCCATGCGCTTTATGTCGACCTCGGCGCGCCGCAGGTTGTTTCGCGGCCGTCAGTTATCGCTGGTTCTGCTAGTTCCCGGCGCGGCACCACCGAGGCGCTCTTCGTTTTTTGATTTTGGACGTCGTACAGGAATGGGGGAACTGTGCCGTTTATTGATCCAGCCGAAGCGGTTTCGCTGCGCAGCAAAATGAGCTCGGACAAGTCGCAGCTGGGCAAAATCTTTGCTGCGAAGTCCGCCAAGTTTCACACCCGCAACGTCGACCACAGTCTGGTCGAAGGGCTGCTTGACGACGGCTGGGAAGAGTTCGGCGCGCCGCTCAAGACCAAAACCAGGCTGCGCAAGGCGAAAAGCCACAACGTGCAGTTCGAGGACGACATTTGGTGTCAGCTTTATCGGCTTGGCTACCGACAACTCAATGTCGACGAAACATTCTGCTTGCCGTTCGGCCAGAGCGCGGCGGAGAAAAAGCAGATCGACATTGTCGCGATTGATGATGACACGGTGCTGCTGGTCGAATGCAAGTCCAGCGAAGCATCGGCGAAGGCCCCATCCTACAAGACTGAGTTTGAAGCGCTACGTCTGCGCCTGGATGGCTTCCGCAAATCGATCGATCAGGCATTCGGCCCTGGTCGCCGGATAAAATATGTCTTCGCGACGCGCAACCTGCGGCTGGCGCGGGATTCCGTTGATGTGATCAGGCTAAGCGAGGCCGGCGGATTCTATTACAACGATAACACGTTTGAATATGTCGACAGCCTACTGAGAGCGTACCGCGACGCTGCCCATTATCAATTCATGGGTCTGCTGATGAAGGGGCAGCAGATCAACAAAGACAAGATCGAAGTTCCCGCCATCGAAGGCACAATGGGAAACAAGACATATTATATGTTCTCGCTCGAACCCCAGACTCTGCTCAAGATCGGGTTTGTGCTGCACCGGACCCGCGCGAACGAAGCGGAAATGCCGACCTATCAGCGGTTGCTTTTGCCGTCACGACTGAAGGGCATCTCCAAGTTTATCGATGGGGGCGGGTATTTTCCCAATTCGGCGATCCTCAATTTCAACGAGCGCGAAGCGAAACTTGAATTTCAGGGGCAGGCGCGATCGAAGGATTCGGCGTCGCGCACCGGCGTTCTGAAAATCCCGAACGCATTTGCCATCGCCTATATCATCGACGGCCAGCATCGCATCTACGGTTACGCAAATTCGAAGTTCAAAGCGAGCAACACCATCCCGGTTGTCGCTTTCAAGAATCTTGATCCGGGTGATCAGCTCGAACTTTTCATGCAGATCAACGAAAATCAGAAAGCGGTGAGCCCGACGTTGCGGATCACGCTTGAAGAGGATCTGTACTGGAACGCCAGTCGCCTGGACTCGCGGTTGAAGGCGCTGCGCTCGTCAGTGATTCGCGCATTGGGCGGCGATGCGTCCGGTCCGCTCTACAACAAGATTTCGCTTGGTGAGGACAAGGCTGCGCTTCAGGCGAAGCCGTTCGCCGACGCGCTGCTTAGGTGTAAATTGTTGCCGGAAGGGAGAGGCAATAAATTCGTCGACGGGACCACGGCAACGTCGCTCTACGAAACGGCCAACGTCGATAATAACGCGGAGATGATGAAGGCGCGCGATCGCGCGGTCGGTCTTATCAATGCCTGCTACGAACTTTGCGAAGAGGTTTTGAAGGCGGATCCTGAAGCATTCCAAACCTACATCCTCTCAAACCGCGGCAGCTTCGCATTCGTATGTTTGATCGGTGATCTGCATGCGTTTGAGACAACTCATGGTGCTATCTCGATCAAGTCAACCACCGACGAGCGTATCGCGGCGCTCTCTAAATATCTGCTCGTGCTGTTCAAGGCGTTGCAGACGATCTCGCCGGAGAACGCCGAGGCGTTGACGGGCAAGCTTGGCAGCGGCGCGGAAACCACGTGGCTGCGAATTTTTCAGGGCTACATCCACGCCAAATTCGCCGACTACAATCCGCCCGAACTTCAGGATTGGAAGGAGCGGCAGGACAAGGCGCTGCAGACTAGGGGCCGGGAACTGGGTACACAGATCGAGCGCCACATGAAGCATTTCATCATCGATCAGTTGAAAGCCCTGTTCGGTGAAAACTGGGATATCGAGATCGGATCGATCCAGCGCGACTGCGAAACGCGTGCGAAAGAGCAAATGGAAAAGAACTATAAGGAGGGGCTGGGGCGGATGGAAATACCCTGGACCGACCAGTTCTTCATCAAGGATTACAAAGCGATCATCGAAAAGTACTGGGCGAAAAAGCCTGAAGGAAAAACGAACGCCCAGTCGTTCGAGCAGCATTTTTCAATCGATGTCGGCCACGGGTTCGGCAGCAAGGCCGACAAGATAAAGTGGATTTCGCTCTTCAATACGCTGCGCAATAACTGGGCCCATGAGGGGACGAAGGAAAAGGGCCTCAACAAGAGTGACGTCGATTTTCTCTCGATAGTTCACAGCAAGCTCGGTTTGTAGCGCGAGCGTCACCACATTCATTACCGACGAGTGGCGTCGGCTCCGCAAGCACTTGGCGAAATGATAAACCCCGAAACCGAGCCAGTCGCCCCTCCGCTGTGAAGACGAGCGACTGGCCTGCTGCCGGTTTCGTGGACACCGAGATTAGGTGTTTCATGAAGCCGGAGGTGGCGTATGCAGCGAAGACAGTTTGGGCGTGAGTTCAAGATCGAGGCAGTTCGACTGATCAAGGAACGCGGGGTGAGCGTCGCACAGGCGGCGCGGGATCTCGACGTCCATGAGAACGTCCTGCGCAAATGGGTGAAGGAGTTTGCCGCCGATCCGGGGCAGGCCTTTCCCGGGCACGGCCAGATGAAGCCGGAGCAGCTCGAGATCGAGCGTTTGCGGCGTGAGGTCGCCAAACTCAAGGCGGAGCGCGACATTCTAAAAAAGGCCGCAGCCTACTTCGCGAGGGAAGCGCTATGAGGTTCGCTTTCATCGCGAGGCACCGTTCGATCTGGCCGGTGGCATGGCTTTGCGACGCGCTGGATGTCTCTCGTTCCGGGTTCCATGCCTGGCTGACCCGCTCGCCGAGCCAGCGCTCCCTGGACGACGAGGTGGTTGGCGCCAAGGTCTATGCGAGCTTCAAGG